>NZ_CP034791.1:307500-457500 GCF_003999255.1 Caldicellulosiruptor changbaiensis | reverse complement strand
ATAGATTGGGTCTCTAAAAAGGGGTGCTGGTGGCTTTGGCACATTTATCATCTCCTTTTAATAAATTTTACTCCCCTTTTGTACACTGGAATTAGCTTGGCGGATTTAATTATAGCAACCCTGTCATTATCCTTGTAATCAGGTGCTTTTTGAAGATATATGTCATGAAACTTTGAGATAGCAAGAGAGCTGTTTTCAATATCCCAGCATAGCCTTTTTATTTTCTAAATAATAAAGATAATTCTCGTACGGCACATCTGGGGGGACATCGGTGGTCAATGTGGGGTATAAAACCGCCTTGTTCCACCAGCTTTTCAAGCCTTTTTAGCTCTTTTAGTATATCCTCTTTTGAACCTTGAAGTTTTGTCTTGTCAACGCCACCCATAAGTCTTAGGTTATGAATAGTGTTTAAAGTATTAAAAATTATTTAAAACTTTATTAAACACTATTCTTTGTTAGGCTATATTCAGCCTAACTGGGTGTAACCCCACACCCTCTATCCCCTCTGCAAACGCTTCGGGGAATACTTTCCTTATGATATTATACGCACTATTAACATCGGCATTTATCAAAATACCTTTGTTGCTCTTAAATAAACCCCTTTTTATCCTTCTTTGTGGATTGTAGCTTGTTTTATTAATTTCTTCTCGGTCTAAAAAACTACAACCACTGGTGTAGCTCTCTTCTACAACTATGAAATTTATCCCTTCTTCTTCTTCACATTTGTACTTGAGCATGTTTACAAAATCATAAAAAGGAATACTTACAAAGTTTTGATTGTTTACTTTCCCTAACTCTATCTCCTGCTTCCATCCGCTATTGTATCCAATTACTAATGTGTCTATGTTGTTTTCATTGCACCAATTAACTATGAATCTACTTGTCTTGTGCATAAAATCTTTTATCTTGTTATTCCTCTTTAAAGTTAGCTTTTCAATCCTTCTACTGATGCCTCTATTTCCTACATAGCTCATAAACTCTGCTCTTTTCTTGTTGAAGTATTGATTTATAGACTTAATAACTCTGCCATTAATAACAATAGGCTTTATGCCTATGTTATTTACCAAAGTTACAAAGTTATTAAGTCCTAAATCTATTCCTGCTATTCTTTTTGGCAGCCTTTTTATCTCTGCTATCTCCTTTTCATAGACTATCTCAACAACATATACACATCCTTTTGGAATTATCCTGACTTCTCTTAAGTTTCCTGCTACCCTTGTCTTAAGCCTCAAATCTGTTTTGGGAAAAGTTAAATATCCATCTTTAATTTTGCACTGTTGATTTGTAAATACAGAAATAGCTTTTCCATCTTTCTTCTTATATTTTGGTAACTTGGGTCTGCCATTAAATTTACTACTATCTCTTCTCCACTCTTCCATTGCTCTAAAAAATGACTTCCAATTCCTATCTAAAAGTCTTAGAGTCTGCTGGGCTGTCTGGGCAGGCAGGTTTTTATAAGTCTCATGTTCTTTTAATATTCTATTGAGCTCTTTGTATCTTACCCATTTGTTGTTTTTTATAAACTCCTGTCTTGTGATGTAGTTGGCATAATTGTATAAGTTTTTCGCTGCAAAGCATATTTCATCACAATACCTCCACAATTCATGATTTCTTTTTATTTGTATTCTCTCCACTCTCTTGACTATTATCTTCAAACATCTCTCTTTCTAAAAGTTTTTTTATCCTTTGAATCTTTCTTTTGTTGTAAAATTTCATACTGTAACAGTGTAGCAAATTTATGATTTCTTCAATTATTTCTTGAGAATCAAGCTTTTCGTCCCCAACTTCAGATACAACAACTATTTCAGTGTTAAATTTTCTAAATAAATGCTCAAATATCTCAAATCCTACTCTGCTTAACCTGTCTTTATAGGCTATAACAACTCTTTATTAAAAACCTTAATACATTTATAATTTTTTATTATTTTTTGTTACTATACGCTTACTCTTCATTGTCTATATCCTTTGGAAGACCTTGAGAATGCCAGGTTGGAAGTGTTTCGTTCCAATAGCCAAACTCAAAATTTGGTATTCTATCTACGTTTTGATAGTGCATAACTCTTCTGAACCTTTCTCTGTTTGTCAATTTGCCTGATGGGAATTTATTTTTAATTAAACCCTCCATTAGTTTTTCCCCCTTTTTCAAGCAAGTCCTTTATATTTATTCTGTTTGTTAATGTTGTTTTTATTTTGCTTTTATTATATCACACATCATATTTGGATTTGATAGAATTTTATTTTGTAAAGATGAACTTTTTTACGATAAACAAAAAGGGCAGCAGGAAAATTCTGCTGCCCTTTCTCAACTTTATAAGTTATTTAATTTTCAACGCCCTGCACACATTTTATTGCATCTGAGCAATACCCTGCTTGATCTGTTTTACCATAGCATCTGCTGCCTGCTTTGGTGTTGCCTTGCCTGTTGTGATAAGTGAG
This sequence comes from Caldicellulosiruptor changbaiensis, assembly GCF_003999255.1. Classification (GTDB taxonomy): domain Bacteria; phylum Bacillota; class Thermoanaerobacteria; order Caldicellulosiruptorales; family Caldicellulosiruptoraceae; genus Caldicellulosiruptor; species Caldicellulosiruptor changbaiensis. Next base: position 455,064 of record NZ_CP034791.1, on the reverse strand, counting down.
AGTGCATTGCCGGCTGGCGTCCAAACAGCAGACATCTCTGGGATATTTGGCATAGGTATTCCCACTTTTGCCTGTTCTGCAAATGCGCTCATGATTTTGTCTGCCTTGACCTCGCTACTTGCAAGCACCTTGTTCAAAACAGGTATTCTGTGACCAACTTTGAACAGTGTTAGAGCAGAGTTTTCAACAAGATATTTCATAAGCTTGAAAGCTGCATCTTTGTTTTTGGACTTTGCTGAAACGAATGCTGCCTGAACACCAACAAACGATGGTGTTGGTTTTCCATCATCTGTCTTTGGTAGTGGTGCTACTGCAAATGGCACTTTTGCTTTTATAAAGTCTTGAACATCCCATGGACCGCTGATGTAAAATGCAATCTTTCCATTCTGGAAGTTACCCTTTGCAATATCACCCCTGATGTCCTTTGGCATGAACTTGTATGTCAAAACAAAATCTCTTATCAATGAAAGTCCTTTTATTGCACCATTTGTTGCAAGTCCGATATCGTTTGGATCAAGGGAACCACCCTTGTTCTTGAACACATATCCACCGTTTTGAGCGATGAACGCAAAGCTGAAATAGAAGTTGTTAACATCGTACATAAACCCATATTTCTTAGCCAATGTGATGAGTTGGCTCATTGTCTTTGGAGCCTCTTTTACCTTTGATGTGTTGTAGAAAAGCGCATATGTCTCCATAGCAATTGGAAGAGCATAGAGCTTGCCATCAAACGAACATGCATCAAGCGCAGTTGATACAAAGTTTTTCTTGTCAATGAGATTTGCTGGGACTGCTTCTAAAAGCTTTGCTTTCCAGAAAGCACCGAGATTGTCATGTGGAATACCAAACATGATGTCTGGGCCTTTTCCGCTCATTGCAGCTGTCTGGAAGCTCTGGAATGAACCTTGGTCAGTGATGACTTTTACAGTGTATCCATTTGCTTTTCCCCACTTATCTGCAATTGGTTGCAAAGCTTTTACCTCATCCTGAGTAAGATGTGACCAGACAACAAGCTGTTTTTTGGATGTCGCAAATACTCCGCTCAGTGGTATCAGCGCCACAACCGCAAAAACAATTATAAGCGCTACGGTTAAAATTCTTTTTAGATTTTTCATAATCAAAACAACCTCCCTTAAGCTTATTTAGAGTGCAAACGTTTGATAATAACATTATACATTTCTCTCTAAAAAAAGTCAAGAGAAAGAAAAAATTTTCGACTTTCTCAATAAATATAGCCTCTTTTTAATGCAATCATTATAACATTTGAAGTTTGCTGCACGAGTCTCTTTCAACAATCTGATGTGGAACTATTATTCTTCTGTACGTCTTGGTTGACTCGCTAAGATCCATCATCAGCACTTCGGCAGCAAGTCTACCAAGGTGAAGAATGTTGATGTCAACAGTTGTAAGAGGCGGCTGACATATTTCACTTACATTTGAGTTGTTGAAAGAAATCACTGAAAGGTCTTTTCCCACCTTAAGATTGAGACTTTCAGCAACTTTGAAAACCTCAATGGCAATCAGATCGTCCATGCACACGATAGCGGTGGGCCTGTCCTCTTGATTTAAAATCTCATACGCCTTTTCTCTGTAGCTTTTCTTGTAATAGTTTGCAAATTTTATATAGGAACTTCTTGGTTGTATACCATATTTTTCAAGAGCTTTCTTATAGCCTGAAAACCTGTCGACTGTGACCACCAAATCACTGGGTCCACCCATGAACGCAATTTTCTTGTGTCCCAGCCTTATGAGGTACTCGGTGGCATCAAACCCTGCTTTTTGATTGTCATTGTCTACCCAGTTTACACTGTTTTCAAAGCCACTTGGTCTTCCAATCACAACAAACTTAAAGTCAATGCTTTTTAAATACTCAATAGCAGGGTCCTTTTCCCTCGATGAAAGGAGCACAAACCCGTCAACCTTTTTGCTCTCAACAAGTCTTTTCAAAAGTTCTCTTTCCTTTTCAGGGTTTGAGATTGCAAGCAGAATATCATACTCAAAGTTGTTAACAACTGCACATATGCTTGTTATCACCTGGTCAAAAAAAGAATTTAAAAAGGCATTCTCGGGTTCTCGCGGCACAAATACACCAACCGTGAAAGACTTTTTTACAACCAGCCCCTTTGCATTTGCGTTTGGAACATAACCAAGCTTTTTTATTGCCTCAAGAACCCGCTTGGTTGTCTCAGGGCTGATTTTGCTGCTGCCAGCAAGAACCCGTGAAACAGTTGATGGTGAAACATTGGCTTCTTTTGCTATCTCTTTTATTGTTGCCATCACCTATCAATCCTCGTGGGATTTTTGAATGTACATCTTCTCGTAGTACTCCTTTACCATCCTCTCTGCCGAGAACTTTTCAAGTGTAGATTCAATGCTATTTTGCATCATCTTTACCCATTTATCCCTGTTTTTGTAGTACGTTGGTATTACCTCGTTTTGCATGACATTAACTAAACTCTTAAGGTCGTGACTATCTTGCTCTTTTTCGTCTTTTGACTCAAACCCATCGCCAATCTGCCACCCATTAATTCCATGCTGGCACGCCTCAGGCCACCATCCATCTAAGGTTGAGACGTTCAAAACACCGTTCATTGCAGCTTTCATTCCCGAGGTTCCGCACGCTTCTAAAGGTCTTCGTGGGTTGTTCAGCCAAATATCGCATCCGCGGGTTAGCATCTTGCCAATTTCCATGTCATAGTCTTCCAAGAACACAACCTTGCCGGGATACTTTTTGGACATTGCAATGATGTTGTTGACAATCTCTTTGCCGGTATCATCAAGTGGGTGGCTTTTGCCTGCAAAGATTATTTGAAGATCGTTTTTGAACATCTTGTCAGCCGCTTCTTTGTCTCTGAAAATAAGGTCGCTTCGCTTATATGGAGCTGCCCTTCTTGCAAACCCTATTGTTAAAACATCCTCTCTTAATTTAATACCCGTCCTTTTTTCAACAAAATCCAAAAGCTCACGTTTTATTTGAGTATGTGTCTGCCAAAGCTTTTCAGGATTGTGTCTTGATTCTAATATTCTTCTGTCTGCCCATGTTCCAACATGAACACCGTTTGTGATACCAATTATTCTGCTTCTTCTATCAACTTGAGCCCACATAGCATTTGCTGTGATTCTGTGCAGGTCAGACACAGCATTTGAAATGCGAGCAAGTCTTAGCGCTGCAACTGTCATATTAAAAGGAGCACCGCCAATATGAACAAGCTGCTCTTCTGTAAGATTCAAGTTTGCTCCCATGTACATAAGAAGTCTTAAAGGATGTGTTTCATTTCCTGCTTCAACAGGTGTGTGTGTTGTAAACACAATCTTTTCTCTTGCTTTAGATAGTGCCTGTTCAAACGAAAGACCTTTTTCCTCCATGTAATATCTCACAAGCTCAAGTCCAGCAAATACAGCATGCCCTTCGTTGAAATGATAAACATCAACCTTGATACCAAGCTCTTTTAAAGCCCTCACACCGCCTATTCCTAAAACCATCTCTTGAGCAACTCTCTCTTCACCAAACCAGCCATACAGCTGTCCTGTAATCCACCTGTCTGCATTTTCAGGAAGGTCAGTGTCAAGAAGGTAAAGGTCTGCGTTTTCGAAATTATCAACCTTCCACACCTTGCAGTACACATCTCTGTTTCTTATTCTTACCTTGACCTTCACGCCTGTGTCCTTTAAAAAGTTGTACCTGTAGATAGGAAAAGCGTCAATCACACCATATTCCTCTGTAACAATCTGCTTGTTGTACCCTTGCTTCCACAGTATCCCAACACCTACAACAGGATATCCTAAATCCTTTGCAGCTTTTAAATAGTCACCTGCCAGAATACCAAGCCCACCTGCATAGATTTTGAAGTTAGAATCAAGACCGAACTCCATGCTAAAATACGCAACTGTAGGAAGTTTCTTCATTCTATCTAATCCTCCTTTGTAAAAGAATTTTTGTTGTCAGATCAAATTCCAAATTAACCCTTGACAGCACCTGCTGCAAGACCGCTCTGAATCTGTTTTTGAAGCGCCATGTATATAATCACAATTGGCAGTGACGCCAATATTGATGCTGCTGAGAACATAGGCCAGTTAGCTGAAAACTGGTTGTTTATAAAGTTTCTAAGTCCAATTGGCACAGTTGCATTTTCAGGCGACTGCAAAACTAAGCTTGAGAGCAAAAACTCATTGAACACACCGTTAAAGCTCCAGATGAACATCACAGCAAGCATTGGAGCGGTAAGAGGCAGGATAATCTTTGTGAAAATCAGAAAATGCCCAGCGCCATCAATTATTGCCGCCTCATCAATCTCGTATGGTATCTGGTCCATGTTGCCTTTCAAAAGCCAGATGTTAAAAGCAGAACCGCCTGCAAGCACCAGAATTAGTGCAAACAGATTGTCAAGAAGATTGAGTTTTGCCAAAAGACCGTAGATTGCAGGCATTGCCATGAAAGTTGGGAACATCTGCAAAATCAAAAGTGCTTTAAGCCCGTTTTTTCTTCCAACAAAGTTTATCCTTGAAAATGCATATGCTGCAGGGGCTGTCATGAAAATCTGTAAGAATGCAACTCCAAAACACACAATCAAGCTATTTTTGACCCACATCACAAAGTCAGGCAGTGTCTGAGAAGGACTGCTCTTTTTCCTAAAAAGTTCTATATAGTTCTCAAACGTAATCTCTTTTGGGAAAAACGACGACTGGAAGAACGCCCCACCTTTTGATAGCGACGCAACTATGATAAACCATGTAGGAAGCAGCGACAGTATTATCGCAATCCAAATAATCACTCTTGATATCCACAGAACAATAGCATCCTGCTTTGTCATATACTCTCTTCCAACCATTATCTTTCACCACCCTCAAATGCTCTTGTCAGCTTCATGTTGATAAGCGAAATTGTTCCCACAATGAAGAAGATTATGATTGACATCGCAGAGGCAAGGTCGTACCTGTAAAACTGCATTGTAAGCTTGTATGTTGTTGAGACAAGAAGGTCTGTGTGCCCTGCAAACTGAGTGTCAAGCCTTGCAGGTCCGCCGCCTGTCACAAGGTATACAACGTTGAAGTTGTTGAAAGCATATGCAAACGATGAAATCAAAATTGGAAGCGCTGTTGGAACAATCATAGGTATTGTAATTTTAAATAGCTTTGTAAACCAGCCAGCTCCGTCTATCTCAGCAACCTCGTAAAGCTCTGGTGGAATTGACTGAAGAGCACCAAGTGACGCATTCATCATAAACGGGTATGAAAGCCACAGATTAACAATAAATATGCTTATCTTTGCCCAAAACGGGTCTGTCATCCAAGGTATTGGATCAAGGCGAAAAGTTTTTAAAAGCATATTTATAGCCCCATACTCTTCATTCAAAAGTCCCTGCCATGCCAAAGAAGCAATTGTTCCTGGGATGGCCCATGGGATTATTAATATTGACCTGTAAATATTTGTCTCTTTCATAAATTTGTTGTTAAGAAGCACAGCAAGCAAAAGCCCCACTGCAAAATTGATAAGAACTGTAACAAGTGCAAATGTAAATGTCCATGCAAATGTTGGCGCAAACACCTCTTTGAAAGGTCCTGTTATGATATCGACAAAGTTTTTAAACCCTACAAACTTGTAGTCTTCCATGTGATTGAGATTGAAATTTGTAAATGCATAATACACCGTCATGGCAATGGGGAAGAAAGATAGCACTGCCATGGAAATCAAAGCCGGCGCAAGATACGCATACCCTATTGGCTCGCGCTTTTTCATAATCTTTTTCCTCCTTCTGAAATAAAAATGTGCAATCGTTTGCTCTTAAAAATATTATACAATTGACTTACTTGCGTGTCAATATTTTTTAGTCTTTTCTATAAGAATTTATCTAACAATCACAATTTCGAAGCTCTCGGGATTCAGTTCAAGTTCAATATAGCACGAGTGGTTTTTAATTTTCTGCTGCGTACTGAAAAATTCAATCTCTTTGTCAACAATAAACTCTGACCACAGCTTTACTTTTTGCAAAGCTTTGCGTGGATTAAAAAGAATGTACACAACTTCACTTTCACTTTTCCTTTCAAAGCAAAGCACATCAACAATCGAAAACTCTTTAACATTGTCGCTATTTAGAGCCGAAGATGTTTTTTTGAGATCTATCAATCTTCTGTAAAGCTTAAAAATCTCCTTGTCCTGCTTTTCTTCTTCCCATATCATCCCCCTTCTGCAGTCAGGGTCATGCCCGCCTTCCATTCCAATCTCATCACCATAGTAAATCATAGGAATTCCCTGATAGGTGAGGTTGTACACTGCAGCAAGCATTGCAAGTTTTTTATTTTTATTTAGCCTTGTCAAAACCCTTTCTGTGTCGTGGCTGCCAATGAGGTTTAGCTGGCACGAAAAGAGGACAGGATTAAATTTTAGCCTGTAATCTGCCAAAATCCTTGATGCATCCTCTGCATTATATTTACCCACCAAATACCTTGCAAAAACCTCCCACGAAAAGTAGTTCATCACACCGTCAAACATGTCTCCCATAAGGAAATTTTCGCTTCTGTGCATAACTTCACCAATTAAAAGAATGTCTTTCTTTATAGATTTCAGCTCTCTTCTTATTCTTCTTATAAAGTTTTTGTCAAGCTCGTTTGCAACGTCAAATCGAAAGCCGTCAACGTCAAACTCCAAAAGCCAGTACTTTAAAACCTCTAAAAAGAAGTCCTGAACCTCTTTGTTTGAAGTATTTATCCTTGGCATACTCCTCACGTTTGTTGCAAAAGTCTCATAGTTTCCTTTTTGAACATCAACAGGCAAAGACTTTATATTGTACCAGCTGTAATACTTTGAATTTTCTCCATTTTTTATGACATCCTGAAAAGCAAAAAATTCAACGCCTGTGTGGTTGAAAACCATGTCAAGGATTATCCTGATACCGTTTTTGTGAAGGCTTTTGACTAAGTCTTTGAACTCCTCTTTTGTACCCAAAAGCGGGTCAACATCAAAATAGTCATCCACGTTGTAGCGGTGGCTAGAAAGTGATTTAAAAATTGGTGTAAGATAAATGGCATTTATTCCAAGAGCTTTAAAATACTCTATTTTTTCTTTTATGCCTGCAAAATCACCACCAAGAAAAACTTCAGAGCCTGGTACATCCCAGCTGCAGTAATCCCAATCAAATAGCTTTCTGCCATGTACTTCTTTTTTGCCTCTTTTGAACCTGTCGGGAAATATCTCATAGACAACAAAACCCTCTGTAAAAGAAGGTTTTTCAAATATATCTGCCTCATTTGCATATGGAAACTGGAAAGCATCAAAATACAGGTTTTCTTCGGTATCTGCAAGTCCGAACTGATTAAATATCTTAAAACTTCCATCTAAAAGCTCGATCAAAAACTTGTACGCAAACCTCGGCGTTTTGTTTTGCACCTGCGCTGTATACACTTCAAAACTTCCAACGTTCATGTAAAAGTCCATCTTCACTTTCTGAGCTTCCAAATCATACCTGTCTGAGAATATCAAAGTGACGCTTCTTACCAAACCTTTTTGCACCCACAGTCTTACATAGAACCTGTCTTTACTCAGAGCAAAAATGTCATGAACTTGATTGTGAATAACCTGCAAGCTTCTTACACTCTCCTTTTGAAATATTTTTTGAAATACAACATTGAAATTTATTTTATCACTTTTCTATCTATAATGCAAATGTTTGCACAAGATTTTTTTAAGGACACTTTCAAGCTTTTCAAAAGGTCAAATTTGGGTATTTTCAAATCAATCAAATAATTGTAAAATGAAATAGAACAAAAAATCAAAACAACACAATATCATGACAATACATTTTAAAGAAAGGTGGAAAAAAATGCAGGATATAAGAAGCATCAAATCACAGATATGCAGAATTGGAAGAATCATGTACGAAAGAGGTTATATAAGCGGACCTGATGGAAACATCTCTGTGAGAGTCAACAAGGATAAAATTATTACAACACCCTCTGGGGTATCAAAAGGTTTTTTGAGTGAAGACATGCTTGTTCTAATTGATATGGAAGGCAAAATTCTTGAAAAGACGGATTACAGGCCATCGTCTGAGATAAAGATGCACCTCAAAGTTTATCAAGAAAGAGAGGACATAGGCGCCTGTGTTCATGCACACTCACCTTATGCCACCACATTTGCAGTGTTAAGAAAACCTCTTGACAAGCCAATTTTAGCAGAATCAGTCTTCATCTTTGGAGGGTATATTCCTGTTGCGCCGTTTGCAACACCTTCAACAGTTGAGGTACCAGAGTCAATAGCACCTTTTATAAAAGACTACGATGCTGTGCTTCTTTCAAACCATGGTGTTTTGACATACGACAATGACTTGGAGATGGCATTTTACAAGCTTGAGATTGTTGAGTTCTGGGCAAAGATTTTGTTCATGTCAAGCCAGATAGGCACACCGCAGGTTCTGAGCCCTGAGGAGATTCAAAAGGTCTTGAGCTTGAGAAAGAGCAAGTGAATACAAAACAAATAGAAAGGGAGATTAGAAATGCTTGATTTAGAAAAACTCAAAAACCCAGATAATTTTTACAGGTGCGCACCTTTCTGGAGCTGGAATGACAATTTAAAAGAGGAGGAGCTTTTGCGCCAGATAACTGAGATGCACCAAAAAGGTTATGGCGGTTTTTTCATGCACTCAAGGGTTGGGCTTGTGACAGAGTATCTGTCTGAAGAGTGGCTAAGTCTTGTCAAAAAATGTATAGAACATGCAAAAAAGTTAAACATGCTTGCATGGCTTTATGATGAGGACAAATGGCCGTCTGGTTTTGCAGGGGGTGCTGTGGCTTTTAAAAACCCTTCTTACAGGCACAAGTTTCTGGTACTTTTGAAAGAGGACCAGGTTGAACACGACGATGAGGTGCTGTCAAGCTTTGTCCATGGTGGCGTAAAGTACATTGTTGCAAAGCGCACAATGAAACTTGGTGACAAGTGGTTCAACGGAAGCTGCTATGTCGACCTTCTTTCAAAAGAAGTAACTCAGGAGTTTATAAATCTTACGCACGAGAAATACAAAAAATATTGCCAAGAGTATTTTGGCGATGCAATGCCGGGAATATTCACTGATGAGCCAACATATTTAAGAGTCCACTACAAAGATATCCCTACTTTGCCATGGACAGAAAAGCTTCCAGAAAGGTTTTTGCAGAAAAAAGGGTATGACATAAAAGAGCACTTTGAAGAGCTTTTCTTCAATGTTGGCAATTACCACAAGGTCAGGTTTGACTTTTTTGATGTTGCACTTGAGATGTTCATAGAAAACTTTACCATTCCTTATGCAAAGTGGTGTGAAGAAAATGGTATTATGATGACAGGACACTACATGGCAGAAGATACAATGCGCGGCCAGATTGAATGGATAGGCGCTGCAATGCCCCACTATGAGTATATGCAGCTTCCTGGAGTTGATAAGCTTGCAAGACATTTAGAGCAGGTAGTTACAATGAAACAGGTATCATCGGTCTGTGAGCAGCTTGGCAAAAAAGGGGTACTGTGTGAAACCTTTGGGACAACAGGTCAGCACGTGAGTTTTCTTCATAGAAAATGGATATCAGACTGGCAAGCAGTGCTTGGCGTAACATACATAAACCCACATCTTAGCCTGTATTCCATGAGAGGCGAGAGAAAAAGAGACTATCCACCAAACCTTTTTTACCAGCAACCATGGTGGAAAGATGAAAAATTCTTTGCAGACTATCTTGCAAGGATTTCGTACATAGCAGGGCTCGGCAAAAGAGATGTTGATGTACTCGTAGTCCATCCAATCTCATCTGCCTGGGCAGAGTATTCTAAGTTTGATGACAGTGTGGACAAGCTGGATATTCTGCTTGACAAAATGGTAAAAGAGCTCATAGCAAACAAGATTGACTTTCACTTTGGCGATGAGATAATCCTATCAAAGTATGCACAGGTTGATAATGGCAAAATTAGAGTTGGCAATTATAGCTACAAAGTGGTTGTTCTGCTACCTCTTACAAACTTAAGAAAGACAACAGTACAGCTTTTACAAGACTTTATAAATGCCGGTGGCAAGGTAGTTGCGTTGAAAGATTTTTTGTTTTCGAGATTTGAACTTTGCATGATAGACGGCAGCAAGTGTGACATTCCATTAAAAGAAAAATTCAAAAATGCTTCAGATTTAAACGAACTTGTGAACATCTTAAAAGAAGAGGTTTCAAACTACATTGAAGTGATTGACAAAAAGACAGGTCAAAATGCTAAGAAAATTATACTTCAGAGCAGAAAGCTAAATGATGGAAGCAGAATAATCTTTTTGGCAAACACAGACATTCAAAGAGAAGCAGAAATCACAATAAAAATCCCTGCAGACAACAACGTTTTTGCAATAGACCTTGTAGATTTTGGTGTGGTGAAAATACCTACATTGAAAATGGAAAATGGTTTTGCTGTGATTGATGCAACAATGTATCCTGCATCAAGCCTGTGTCTTGTAGTGTCTGACAAGGAGCTTTCGCAAAACACAAAAAATGTCATCTCAGGCGTTGTATTCGACAATAGTTTTGAATACAAAACAGGCAGCTGTGAGTTTGACATAGAGCTTAAAAACTACAATGTACTAATACTTGACAGAATAAAATATGAGGTTGACCGAAAGGTAGTATTTGAAGATTGTTATGTTTCCCAGGTTTGGCACAAGCATTTTTATAATCTCCCAGAAGGAACACCTTTCAAAGCCACATACTATTTTGAGGTTGAAAAAGTGCCGTCAAAACTTTTTGTGGCAATAGAGTGTGCAGAGAATCTTGACAGAATCCTTGTGAACGGTCAGTCTGTCAAATTTGAAAGAAAAAGTGAAAGCTTTTCGCCCGACCAGAACTTTTTGGATGTGAACATTGGCAAGATTGATATCACCTCTTTTGTCAAAGAAGGCAAAAATGAAATAGTACTCAGTGGCAGAAAGTCAAACAACATCACAGCTCCAGGCTGCCATGAGAGGATAAAAGACCCCAAAAACCACAGACCGACTGAGGTTGAAGCTATCTATCTTGTAGGAAGCTTTTCTCTTATCTGTGTTGATGAGACAAGGTTTATTATAACCGAGCCCAAAAAGCCATGTCATTTTGATATAACAAAAGACGGGTATCCTTTTTATGTTGGGTCGGTAAGCCTGAAAAGCTCTTTTGAGATTACAAAAGAAAGTTCAAAAAGAGTTTATATAAAGCTCAATAGCGTCAGCGCAGCAGTTGCCAAGGTGTATGTAAACGGCAAGAAAGCATGCACTCTTTTTTCCCAACCGTTTTTGGCTGACATAACAGATCATGTAAATGACGGCAAAAATGATCTTGAGATAGTTTTAACAAACACACTTTTTAACCTCATAGAAGCAAACCACAAAGCAGACGTGTTTGAGGAGCTGTACAGACGTCCCCAGAGCTTTATTGACTTTGAAAACTTCACATCACGATATATGATCTTGCCATTTGGCCTTGGAAGTTATAGTATATTAACATCTGAGTTTTGAAAAGGGGGCCGACTTAAAAATGGAGATTCTAAACGAGATATCACAGCTTATTCAAAAAGGAAACGCAAAACTTGCACCTGAAAAAGTAAAAGAAGCTTTATCTTCCGGAATTTCTGCTGAGACAATCTTAAACGATGCACTCATTCAGGCAATGTCGGTTGTTGGTGAGAAGTTCAAAAACAATGAAATTTACGTACCTGAGGTGTTGATTGCAGCACGTGCAATGAAAGCTGCGCTGGAAGTATTAAAACCAATCCTGACAGAGACAGGTGTAAAACCAATCGGCAAGGTTGTGATTGGCACTGTAAAAGGCGATTTGCACGATATTGGCAAGAACTTGGTTGCTATGATGATGACAGGTGCAGGGCTTGAGGTAATTGACCTTGGAGTAGATGTTTCACCTGAGAAGTTCTGTGAGGCTGTAAAAAGCTACAATCCACAGATTGTTGCAATGTCAGCCTTGCTTACAACAACCATGCCAAATATGAAAGCAACCATTGAAAAGCTACAAGAGCAAGGTTTGCGCGATAAGGTAAAGGTGATTGTTGGTGGGGCGCCTGTGACAGAGAGCTTTGCAAAGAGCATCGGAGCTGACGGGTATGCACCTGATGCGGCATCAGCTGCCGAGCTTGCAAAAAAGTTTGTCCAAGGTGCTGCGTAAAATAAATGAAAGGCTGAAGTTTTTCTTACTTCAGCCTTTTTATTTTAAGCCATTTTTAACCAAAAACGCTGCCACAAGTAAGACTATAAAGTCTACAGCAATTGCCACCGGAATTAAATACCTTGTTTTTTTTACCCGAGTACATGCAAGGTATGTTGTTATTACATAAAAAAGGGTTTCGGTTGATGCACAGATGATTGAAGAATATATTCCTATTTGTGAATCTGGTCCAAATTTTTCAAAGATGTCTTTCAAAACTACATAAGATGCACTTCCTGAAAACGGCTTTATCATGATAAGCCCAAGCGATTCTTGAAATATCCCAAGTTTGTTAAAAATAGGTCCTAAAAAAGTTTCAAACATTTCTACAGCACCTGTCTTTATGAAAAGTTCAACAGCTAAAATTAGTGCAAAGACATTTGGAAATATTTTTATTGAAATTTTAATACCATCTTTCACGCCTTCAACAAAGCTACTAAAACTGTCATTGGACCTAAAAAGAGAAAAAATTAGTACAAATACAATAAATGAGGTTATTATAATATCAGAAATTATTTTTGTCATCTTCTCAGCACCCTTGAGATTACTTTGCAGAAAATTATGCCAAAGAAAAGTCCAACTAGTGACACAAACAGTATTGGAAAAAGTACAACTGTTGGATTTTCAGACCCATACTCATGCCTTAGCATAATCATTGTTGTTGGAATTAGCTGTATTGAACAGGTATTTAATATCACAAACAAAATCATGTCACTTGATGCAAAGTCTTTGCTATTTTCTTTTGATAGCTCTTCCATTGCTTTAATTCCTGCTGGTGTTGCAGCATTTCCAAGCCCAAGAAGGTTTGCAATAATATTTGTTGACATCCACTTAAATGCCTCTTCATTTTTTGTTTTAAAAAGAAGACTCAAAATCGGCTTTAAAAATCTTTCTAATATTTTAATTAAGCCTGAGTCTTGAGCAAGTCTCAAAAATCCTGACCAGAGGATTATAGAACATGCTATTGTTACAAATATCTGCAAAGCAGTTTTAGGCGCAGAAAACAAGATGGTGGTTATTTTGTTAATATCACCGTTAATTACTTGAACTAAGATTGAAAATAAAATCAGAAAAAGCCAAAAGGCATTCAAAAGTCTTTCTCTTCTTTCTTTAAAAAAGCTTCATTATAAAGTATATTCGCAAGTTATATTTTTATAAAATAAAAAAGCACCCTGCCGTTTCAAAATGTTTTGAGTTTTTTCTACATGCAAGGCGCTTTTTTTTATTAATATTATCTACTATCATTATTCCTTTATATATACAAAACCTCTCTCAAAAGCTTCATATCCAAAAGAGGCACATCAGGTGCTTTGCTTTTTACATCCACAAACCTTTCTTCCTGCAAAGAAGTATATACTGCATGAAGAGTTTCTAAAACATGAAAGGCTAAACTTCCGGATGCCCTAAGCGGCGTCTGCAACTTGATTGCAAGCGCCATGTCAAGGATTCCTAAACCTCTTAAGTTATCATAGTTAAATGGGTTTATAACAGGCATTTCTCTAAACTCCTTATCATCATGTCTTTTTAATAGTACTCTGCCATAGTCAAAAAAGTTTGGGTCTGGCACAACCAGTGTACCTTCTGTCCCATAAATTTCTATCCCGCGCAGGTTTGTTGCCGGCACATCATAAGACACAGTGACATTTCCTATAATACCTTTGTCAAAAAGAAGGTTTGCTGTCACATATGTTGGCATTTCAACCTCAATCTTTTCTCCCCTGTGGGGCTCAGAAGTTATAAGCCTTTCTTTGTACGTTATCATGCCCATACCAGATACTTTTTTTACAGAACCAAGTAAAAACACAAGAGCTGTTAAACAATAAGGCCCGATGTCAAAAAGCGGTCCTAAGTATTTTTTGAAAATAAAATGTGGATTTGGATGCCACTTTTCTGGTCCACCGTAGAGTATAAAACAGTTTGCAGCAAAAGGTCTCCCTATCCATCCATCTTCAATGAGTTTTTTTGCCGTCTGAATGTTCGCACTAAGAAATGTATCAGGTGCACATCCAACTTTAAGTTTTTTCTTTTCTGCTAACTCCAGAATTTCTTTTGCTTCTTTAAGCGTTGAGCAAAGAGGTTTTTCGCTGTAAAGATGCTTTCCACTTTCCAAAACCCTTTTGTTTACTTCATAGTGGTGCTGAGGCGGGGTGAGGTTCACAATTATATCCACATCAAGGTCATAGACTTTATCAGGTTCTAACACCTGTGACACAGAAAACTCTGAGGCTATGCTCTTTGCTCTATCCAAGTCTATATCTGCGCACGCAACAATGTCAAATATCCCAAACCTTTTGAGATTTTTAAGGTAAACTGGTGCAATGTTGCCACAGCCAAGCACTGCAACTTTTATTTTTTCCATCTTTTTCATCTCCTTCTACCTTTAAAAATTTACTTGATTCATTATAACATAAATCAACTTCCTTAATATTAAAGGTTCATTAGCCATCAGTATCAAGAAAATTTGTGCAGCTGTAAATTTTATCAAAATTCAAACATCTTTAGTTTTCCTTATTTTATATATTAACTCTAAAATGAATATACCCATCCTCTATAAACGTCTCAAGTTTTATATCCAAAATCTTGCAAAGTTCTTTCACAATAGACAGCCCCAGTCCAAAACCTTTTTTGCTTGATTTGTATCTTTCAAATAGAAAAATAAGTTCCTCTTCTTTGAGGTCTGTCTTATTGTAGATATCCACATACTCCTTCTGAGCCTCAATATACACTTTTTTATCCTTTGTATTTTCAATTGCATTTTGCAGAAGGTTGTTTATTATTCTTCTAAATGAATTTAAGTCAGTTTTTATCTTTGGGGAATTTAAGCTTTTGATAATAATCTCAACACCTTCAATCTCAGCAAGCTTTTTGAGCTGTTCGCATGCTTCCTTGATTACCAAGTTCACATCAACTTCCTCAATCTTTTTCTCAATTATCCCCGCTGAAATCTTTGAAAGCTCAACCATATTAGAAATTAGGTTTTGCATATAATCACATTGTTTTTCAATTCCATCCATATTCTGTTTAATCTTTTCTTTATCATCAATATCCAAATATTTTGTACTCTCACCATAGCCCTTTATAACAGCAATAGGTGTTTTCAAATCATGTACAAAATTAGCAACAAACTCTCGTCTCACCTTCTCAAGGAGCCTCAGTGAATTTTTAAGGCTATTGATGGACCTTGCAAGGTCTCCAACTTCATCTGTTGAGCTGTCTTTAAGTTCAAAGTCTTCCCCTTTAGCAATCTTTTGCGTAGCTACTGAAATCTTTATTATGCGTCTTGAAATATGTCGTGAAATCAAGAGTGACACTAATAGTCCAATGAAAATAAATACGATGCTAATTTTAATCAAATTCTTTGATATTATGTTCAAAGCATATCCATAATATGGTTTTATAGTTATTACAACAGAAGTTAACCCCCCTTTTTTTAGCACGTATGCAATATACTCCATTTTAAAGTGTGGATGAGAAAACACATAAACTCCACTTGAATTGAATACTGGCATAATCATGTGATAGGGGATATCCAATCCACCTTCTTCAAGGACAATCGCATTTCCTTGTAAAACAAGTATTTTCACTGCGGACAAATCGCCTTCCAACTTGTTTTCAAGCGCATCTTGGGAAAGCTTTTTCAAGTCATCTATTATCATATCCTCTAAAAAGTACTTCAGGTAGAGCATATTGGAAATATATATACTCAAAATTAGAAAAACTATTATTCCTATAAAGTTGAGAGCTATTTTAGTAAAAAGTTTCATCTTGTTTTAACATCCTTTCAATCATTCTTTATCCTCCGAAAGTTTATAGCCCACACCCCAAACTGTCTTTATTAAAAACTTGTAGTCTTTTAACTTTTCTCTCAATTGTTTTATGTGGACATCCACAGTTCGAGTCTCCCCAGTAAAATCAAAACCCCAAACCTTTTCAAGTATCTCATCTCTTGACTTTACCAAATCTTTGTTTTTAGCCAAATAAAGTAAAAGCTCAAATTCTTTATGTGTAAGATTTACATCTTCACCATCTACTAAGAGCTTAAACTTTTTTGGGAAGATCTCTACTTTACCATTCAATAACTTTATACTTTCTTCCAAACCTTTAACTCTCCTTAAGACAACCTTTACACGAGCAATCAGCTCAAGCATAGAAAATGGCTTTGTGATATAGTCTTCTGCCCCAAGCTCAAAACCTTTTAACTTGTCAAACTCTTCTGACTTGGAGGTTAATATTATTGTGGGAATGCCTTTTTTGCTGGCTTCTTTCAATACTTCATACCCTTCCATGTCAGGTAGCATAATATCAAGAATTATCAAGTCAGCCTCATTTAACTTACTCAGTGCATCTTTTGCAGTGTATGAGTTTATAACCTCAAATCCTCCATTTTTCAAAAACCTTGTAATTATTTGATTTAAATCTTGCTGGTCCTCAACAACTAAGATATTTGCCATTTTTCACCCACCCTATTTTATATTATATCTTTTCTAAATAGATTTTTGTTAAGCTCAAAATTATTCTTTACAATTTCTTTACACTTTGCTTATACCCATCTTACAAATAGAGTTTAACATATAAAATGTAAAACAAATTAAATTTTTGGGAGGTTGATTAAAGATGAAATTCTTAAAATCAATATTAGGTATTAGTTTAGTATTAGCGCTTGCTCTCACATTCACACTTGTTCTTGCTAAAGGAGTGCAAACAAGCTCCGCTCAAAAAGCAGTTAAAACTACAGCAGTTGCACAGCAACAAAATACAGGCTGCGGTGGATATAGTGTAGGGATGCATGTGAATATGCAAGAACTTGCTGCAAAAGCCTTGGGCATTTCAGTTGATGAACTTGTCAAAAAATTACAGAGTGGTAAAACTATAAATGATATTCTTAAAGAAAAGAAATTAACAGTTGACCAGTTCAAAAAGAAGTTGTACGACTTGAGGGTTGCTGAAATTGACAAACTTTTAAAAGATGGAAAAATAACACAACAGCAAGCTGAGTTCTTAAAGAATCATTTTCAAATAAATATTCAATATTGCATTGAAAACATTTTAAACTGGTCAAACAATGGATCTGGTTATGGCGGAATGATGGGTTTTGGACATGGCGGCGGAATGATGAGTTCTGGCTTTGGAGGCATGATGGGATATTAATTGAGCAATTTCACAGCAAAAAAATAATAGCCTGTCTGCAAAAAGCAAAGCAGACAGGCTTTTTCTTTTAAAAATTTTTTTAGTTTAAACTATTCTTTTTATATCTCCCCCAAGTCTCAGGACATTTCTATCTAACTCAAAATACCCCCTGTCAATGTGCTGAACCCCTTCTATTTCGCTTACTCCATCTGCCATCAAAGCTGCTATTACAAGTGCTGCTCCGCCTCGCAAATCCTTTGCTTCAAGCTTTGCAGAAGAAAGCTTTTTCACTCCTTCTACAACCGCTACTCTTCCCTCTAATTTTATGTTAGCCCCCATTTTCAAAAGTTCACCTACATGTAAAAATCTATTTTCAAAAATTGTCTCAACAACGGTGCTTGTCCCTTTTGCTATGGTTAACATACTCATCATTGGGGCTTGCATATCTGTAGGAAACCCCGGGTATGGCAAGGTCTTTATATCTGTTGGCATTATCCTGTCTGTTGAAATAACCCTAACAGCATTTTCACCTTCAACAACTTTTATATTGCACTCTTTAAACTTAGCAATTATAGACCTTATGTGTTCAATAACCACATTTGTAATTTCAACTTCAGTGCCACACACA
The DNA here is from genome assembly GCF_003999255.1 of Caldicellulosiruptor changbaiensis. GTDB lineage: Bacteria > Bacillota > Thermoanaerobacteria > Caldicellulosiruptorales > Caldicellulosiruptoraceae > Caldicellulosiruptor > Caldicellulosiruptor changbaiensis. The sequence continues at coordinate 437,129 of NZ_CP034791.1, read as the reverse complement.
GCTGCCATTACCATGTATGTGCCGGCTTCGATTCTGTCTGGAATTGGAGTAAAAGAGGCACTTTTAAGCTTGTCCACTCCCAAAATCCTTATTGTGTCAGTCCCAGCACCATATATCTTTGCACCCATTGAGCTTAAGAAATTTGCAAGACAAACAACCTCTGGCTCTGTGGCTGCGTTTTCTATAATGGTCTCGCCTTCTGCTAAAACTGCTGCAATCATAATATTCTCAGTTGCCCCAACTGACGGAAAGTCAAGATATATCTTTTCTCCTTTTAGCTTTTTCACTTTTGCTTCAATGTATCCTTGATTTAACTTTATCTCCGCCCCAAGTTTTGAAAGCCCTTTTATATGAAGGTCTATCGGCCTTGTGCCAATGTTACAACCCCCTGGCATACCTAATATAACTTTGTTGTAGCGTGCAAGCATACTTCCCAGCAAAAGAACAGAAGCCCTGAGTTTGTTTACCATGTCAATATTGATATCATTATTTACAACATTTGGTTTTACAACCAATGTTTCATCAGTATTTTTTACCTCACATCCGCAGTGGCGAAGTATCTCTATCATGATTTTTATATCTTCCAACATAGGAATATCATGTAGATAAATATTATCCTCTGCTAAAATTGAAGCTGCCAAGATTGGCAGAATTGCATTCTTTGAAGAGTGAACTTTAACACTTCCAATAAGTTTTTTCCCTCCGCTTATTATAAATTTCTCCATTATTTTGTGCTCCTTTGAACTTTTTTGAGCTTTTATTATAGTAGTATTCAATTCTTAGATGTCATTTAAACACGAAAAACAACTTTTTTGAAAGAAATATTAGCAAAAAGTTAACATCTTGTATTATAATAGATGGTATAAGGAAGAAATTTATGGGATAAGGAGTGAAGTCAATGCCACCAAAAAGCAATGGGAATGAATCTGTAAAAAAAGGAGTTATAAGTCTTACATATGTTGCACTTGCGTTTATAATCATTCTTGACATTCTTCTTGGAATTATAATGCCAACAGTCAATCTAAAACTTTACAGCATCGTAGTTGCAACAATCACGTTTATTCTAACACTTGCAATAACAGCTTTTATGATCCGCTATGAAATGAATAAGATGATTACAAAGCTTGAAAATACTCTGGAAGTTATCAAGAACGGAGACTATAGCAAACTCATCTCATCAAAGGAATTCGGGAATATCCAAAGAGTTGCATCAAGTGTAAACGTTGTACTTTCTGACATAAAACTTCTGATTGAAGAGTTTTTTAACCTATCAAATGCAATAGTTGGGGCATCAAAGAAGGTCACAAAGACATCTGAAGATGCAGCAGCTGCAATTGAAGAAATTGCAAAGACAGTTGAAGAAATTGCAAAAGGTGCTTCACAGCAGGCAGAAGAAGCGCAGCATGGCGTTCTTTTAGTAAATAATCTCTCTGAACAGCTCAATGCAGTTTCAGAAAGTTATAATGCCGTAATTGAAGAAACAAATAAAATCGAGACTCTTAACAAAGACGGAATTGAAAAAATGAATGATCTTCGTGAAAAGAGCGAAGTTGCTCTTTCAACCGCTGAGAAGGTAATTGAAACAATCATGACATTCGTCGAGAGAATTAAGACCATATCCAACTTTGTTGAGGTAATAAATACAATTGCTGAGCAAACAAACCTCTTAGCCTTGAACGCTGCAATTGAAGCAGCAAGAGCAGGCGAGGCAGGCAAAGGTTTTGCGGTTGTTGCTGACGAGGTAAGAAAACTTGCGGACCAGAGCAAAAAAGCAGCAGATGAGATAAATTCAATAGTGGATGTTATTTTAAGTGAAACAGAAAATACAATCAAGATTATTGACGAAATCAAGGCAGCAGCACTTGGTCAACGAGATGCTGTTATTGAGTCCCAGCATTCTTTCGGAAAGATCTCTGATGAAATCAATGCAATTGTTGAAAAGACGCAGGTTGTAAAAGAAGCTCTAAATAGAATGGAAGAGGCAAGAAATGCTGTTATAAGAGCAATTGAAAGCATATCCTCAGTTTCTGAAGAAACAGCTGCCGCATCACAAGAAGTTGCTGCAACTGTTGAAAACCAGTTAAATTCTATAAACGAGATGAAATACTCGGCACAATCCTTGCAAAAGCTTGTTGACGAGCTTGACAAAAGGCTAAAGAAGTACAAGATCAGATAAAGAAGATAAAAGGGGTTGGGCAAATAAACCCAATCCCTTTATTTTATAGGCTTTGCAATAATCAGTTTTACAATATCAGATAGCAAGTTCTTTTCCTCAACTATTTCAAATTCAGCTTTTTTAACATTCTCCACTGTATTTCTATTTATATTAGCACCATAAAGCCTAACAACCAAGGGATTTAATATATCCATTATTTTGCCTATTGGCTCTTTTTTGCTTCGAACATGTTCAAGCATTACCAGTACTCCATCACCTTTTAATACCCTGTGAATTTCTTTCAACCCCAAAATTGGATCTGGCACCGAACAAAATACACAGGCCGTTACAACTGCATCGAAAGAGTTATCACTAAATTCCAAATTTTGAACATCCATAAGTCTTAAGTCTACTTGCAAATTTAATTTTGCAGATCTTTCTTTTGCTTTTTCAAGCATCTTGGGGCTAAAATCTATTGCAACTATCTCCCAATCTTGACTATAGTAAGGCATATTTTTACCTGTGCCAACACCCACTTCTAAAACCTTAGGGCCTTTTACATATCTAAATAGTAACTTTCTCCACTGTGAAAACCACTTTTTCTCCATCATATTTTCAATAGCATCATAGTATTTAGCAGCTCTATCATATCTTTTCCTGATTATCTCTGTTTTGTCTTTCATATATTCTCTCCTTTCCTTTCAATATGTTTACCATTCGCTTCATGATTTTTGGCTTCTTCACAAATTCTGCTAAATTATACCAATATTGTTTCCAACCCACCCTATCGAAATTACTCTTTAAATTATTCTACCACTTTACAAACACTTAAGTTCAATATTCCTTCATCTGAATGTGTAAATAAATTGCAAAGAATTTGTAAAGAATTTGTTAAGTCAATTGACTTTTAAATTACCTCTGATAAAATAATTTATATAAGAATTCCGAGTAAATAAATAGGTTTACTTTAAATTTAATGAGAAAAGTTGTCTCTTTAAAAATGTTGTTTGATCCTAAGTCAGAATGCAAAGGGGGAAATGTTTTGATGACCAAGAAGACAAAAAGAATAATTGTGATTGCTCTACTTTTTGCATTTGTAGTATCTTCGCTGTATGTTGAGGCTATAATTTCCCAACAAAAGAAACAAAGTAATACGCAGACTAAAACTACTTATCAGCAGGATTTGAAACAAAGTACAAGTTCTAAAAACAAGTTAGCAGATCCTCTGATAATAAACAGTGAAGGATTCATTACAGTCGGGGTAAGATATCTAAATCCTATAAAAGATGACAAAGACAACCTGGTATTTGAGGTGTTTTTTGACAATCATCAAGTTGATTTGTCCACACTCAATCTTAGCGGAAAAATATTGTTTATCACGAGTGAAGGTATAAAAGTTAAAAAAGCAACATGGCGAATTGAGGGTTCAGGGCATCACGTCATGGCATATATCAAAATACCAAAAAAAATAAATGGTAAAAACCTTATTACATCTAAAACCAAATATATCCAATTGGAGTTACAAAATATTGGAGGTGTCAAATCGAGAATTTATAGGTGGGATAAGAAGTTTTTAAATTAGGAGGATCTATAAAAGTGGCTTATTTACTACCTTTTGCAGCAGGCTTAGCATCTTTCTTTTCCCCCTGCATAATACCTATGATAAGTGTATATTTTTCACTTATTACAGGTGTTTCGGTTAGAGATTTGAAGGATATAGAAGTTCACAAAAGAATGAGAAAATTTATACTTATAAATACCTTTATATTTGTATCTGCCTTTACACTTGTTTTTACAATCGCAGGGGCTTTAGGAGGAAGTATTGGCAGATGGCTAAGTGGTTACACCACGATAATGAATAAAATAGGTGGGGCAATAACCATAATAATGGGACTAAATCTGATTGGTCTGCTAAATCTAAATTTTTCATTTTTGAATAAATATAGTGCAGATAACATCAAGACACCATCAAGATATTTTACTACTTTCTTAATAGGTCTGTTTTTTGCTATAGTATGTTCCCATTGCATCGGGCCAATTTTATACTCCATATTGATATATACCACAACCACAAAAAGTGCCTTTGTAGGCATGACAATCATGTTATTATTTTCCTTAGGTCTTGCAATACCGTATTTGCTTGTTGGTTATTATCTACCTCACGCAATTAATGCCATAAAAAGGGCAAAGAAATTCCAAAATGCTATCTGCACAGTTGCAGGAGCTACTCTCATTTTCCTTGGCATTGTGATGTTTTTAAACAAACTCCAAGACTTGACAGCAATTTTTAGCAGGCTACTACCTTATAAATTGCCATTTGGAATGTAATAGATATGAAAAATTGTAATAATGGAGGAAATAAAAGTGACTTTAGTTGTTATAAGTTTAGCATCAATTTCATTGTTCATATATCAGGTCATTTTAAATCGAATATATTCTGCCTTATTTTGGTATCATTATACCTTTTTAATTACATCATTTGCTATATTTGGGCTTGGAATAGGTGGAATAATAGCTTACAATCAGCGTCAAAAAAGTGAAAATTTAAAAACTCATTCATTGGTTAAGGCCTTATTTCTTCTATCTATCTCGTACATATTTTCACTGGTAATCATATATGTATTGCCGTTTCAAAACAACGTATTGATTTATTTAATTCTGGCCACATTACCTTTTGTAGCAGGTGGTTACTTTTTCTCTAATGTATTTGAGCAGTTTGGAAAAATAAGCAACAAGCTATATTTTGCAGACCTCATAGGCTCAGGATTTGGCAGTATAATTGTGTTGCTTCTACTTAACAATCTTGGAATATATCGGTCTGTAATTTTGATTTGTGTTATTTCAGTAATAGCTTGGCTGCTTCTCACTATGCAGCTAAAAAAGAAAACTTTGCTTGGTGGTATTGGTGTATTGATTCTTTTCATGTTAGCGCTCTTTATCCCAAACAGGTACGTATATTCAATTGAACAAAACTTTATTGGATTTATCACAAACAAAACAAAAACACTTGGCACTATTGCAAAGTCAAACCAAAAAGCTAAGATTGTCTACACTAAATGGAATGCATTTTCACGAACAGATGTCATTAAAGTAGAAGGTGATAACGATGAAATGATAGTAACAATTGATGGAACAGCAAATGCACCTATGTATAGATTTGACGGTAAAAAAAGTAGCTTGAGCAAATATAAAGATGACATTGAATATCTGCCTTTTTCTTTTGGAAACAATCATAAAACGTTGATAATTGGGCCTGGTGGGGGTAGGGATATTCTCTATGCCTTGGCTGGGAATAGCAAAGAAATAACTGGAGTCGAAATAAATACATCAAGTATTGACGCTGTAAGGCACTTTAAAGAGTTCAATGGAGATATCTACAACAGGCCAGAAGTAAAAATCTATGGTGAAGATGGTAGAAATTTTGTAAGAAAATCTAAAGAAAAATATGATGTGATATTCTTAGCACTGGTCATGACAAATGCATCCCAAAACATAGGTTATGCTCTTTCAGAAAACTATCTGTTTACAGTTGAAGCTCTTGAGGACTATAGGAGCCACTTAACAGATAATGGAAAACTCGCCTTTTTAGCTCACGACAAAGAGGATATGAGCAAACTGATAGCAACTATTTTGCGCGTACTGAATAAAAGAGGTATATCAATCAAAGAAGCTCCAAAGTATATGGCTATCTTCACCAAAGAAATTCAACTAATGAACGGCAATGAACATATTCATTATCCAATGATCATTGTAAAAAACAAGCCTTTTTCACAACTTGAAAGCAAGAAATTAAAAGAGACTGCAGACAAAGGAAAGATTGTCCCGCTTTATATTCCTTATGTTAATGACAAGGGACCACTTTATCACATAAAGCAAGGACATTTGACTTTAGTAGAGTTCGAAAACGGATTTTCATTTAGCGCAACACCTGCAACAGACGACAAGCCATACTTCTATGACTTTAGCAAAGGTGTTTCACCTGTGCTGGTATTTATCTTCTTTTTCATACTTCTGGGAAGCATAATTCTATTTACACCAATTATCTCCCAAGAAAAAGCGTTCAAACCTTCTTTGTATTTTTCAAGCTTAGGAATAGGATACATGCTAATTGAGATTCCGCTTATTCAAAAATTTATTCTATACTTGGGTCATCCAGTAATTGCCTTCAATTATGTACTTGCTGGGCTTTTGATTGGCAGCGGAATAGGTGCACATTTTAGCAATGCAAAGGTGTTTAACAATCTGTCAAATAGAATATACTTACCTACTCTTTTGGTCATGGTAATAAATATTGGTCTAATATTCTCTTTAAACTCAATATTCAAAGTGACCTCCAATTTTAGTTTAGTCAACAAAATACTAATTGCAGCCATAGTGGTTATGATTCAAGGCTTTTTCATGGGAATGCCGTTCCCAAGAGGTATAAAGATATTAAGCGAAAATAAAAAGAAAAGCAAAACAATTCCTGTGATGTGGGGACTCAATGGTGCAATGTCAGTTATAGGCTCAGTTTTATCAATTATGCTTTCAATGGAGTTTGGATTTACCATTGCCATGCTTGCAGGAGCTATTTTATATGGGTTTATAAGTTTACAAAATAGAAATTTGGTAATTGCTAAATAAAAAACGGGAGGGGGAATTTAGGGATGAAAGAGGCACTGCTTATACTTCTTGCAATAAGTAGCTGTTTGCTTGCACACATTTTTATGCACAAAGCAATGATGGGAAGAGGTTGCCACGGCCATGACCACCACAGCAATGAAACCCAAAAAGCGTCTGACCCCAAAGATCACCAGTTCCATCAACATCACCACAGTGAAGAATTAGTTGCACTGGATAAACCTAAAAGTGAAGAGAACAAGTAGAGGGATTTATCCCTCTTTTTTTATTTATTGCATTAAATTAGACAATATAGACAAAAAAGTTCATATGGTATATAATAATGCAAACGATATCATTTGAGAAAGGGGAATATTTCAATGAAGAGAATCTTAAGGTACATACTTATATTTGCTATCGTTTTCGTAATTGGACTCAGCTCATTTTTGGCAGGTTTTTCTAATTCTCAAAGCCCAGTTCAAACTAAAAAAGACGGTTTGATTTTCTATGAAGTTTTTGTCAGGTCATTTTACGATAGTAATGGTGATGGCATAGGGGACATAAATGGTTTGGCTGAAAAACTTCCATATATTAAATCCTTAGATGTAAATGCCATCTGGCTTATGCCAATATTCGAATCTCCAAGCTATCATGGATATGATGTAACAGACTATTACAAAGTCAATCCCGACTATGGTACAAATGAGGATTTTGTCAACTTCATAAAAAAGGCTCACAAGATGGGTATCAAAGTAATTATAGATATGATGATAAATCACACAAGCAGCAAACACCCTTGGTTTATAGAGGCATCAAGCAATAAAAATAGCAAGTACAGAAACTATTATATCTGGGCAACACCAAACACAAACCTCGATGAACCATCAGACCTTGGCACAAGACAATGGTATAAAAAGGGTGATAGTTACTACAACGCTATATTTTGGTCTGAGATGCCAGACCTCAATTTTGACAATAAAGCTGTGAGAGAAGAGATGAAGAAAATTGCCAAGTTTTGGTTAGAAAAAGGAGTAGATGGTTTTAGGCTTGATGCCGCAAAGCATATTTATCCTTTGAGCAGAGAAAAAGATACTCTTGCGTGGTGGGAAGAATATGCAAAATTCTGCCGAAGTATTAAAAAAGATGTATACCTTATAGCAGAAGTGTGGGATAGTCCTCAAAGAATAGGGCAATATGCAAAGATATTTGATTCTTGTTTTAACTTTACTATTGCTCAAAACATCATTGAAGGAGTAAAATATGAAAATACTCAAACTTTGCAAAATAACCTCTCTTCAATATACAATCTCTACAAAAATGTCAATCCCCAATTTGTTGATGCACCATTTTTGACAAACCATGATATGAACAGGGCTTATAGCGAAATTGGGTCAAACAGCAAAATGAAATTAGCTGCAGCATTATTATTGACACTGCCTGGCAATCCTTTCATCTACTATGGTGAAGAAATTGGCATGAAAGGGCAAAAACCAGATGAATATATTAGAGAGCCATTCAAATGGTATGAGACATGGAAAAAAGGACAGACAAACTGGGAGATGAGCCTTTACAATAGCGGCCCTGATGTTGCTTCAGTTGAAAAACAAGAAAAAGACAAAAATTCTCTGCTCAATTTCTACAGAGACATGATTAGTTTCCGAAAAAAGAACCTACCGTCATTAAAAGGTGACTTTCAGCTAATTAAAACCTCTTTTGATATACTTAGTTTCGCAAGAGTTTATAAAAACCAAAAAATGGTTGTAATTTTTAATTTTACAGGCAAGGAGTTATCAAAGACTATAAGCCTGCCATCTAATATTAAGCTTGCCGGCAAAATAGTTAAAGGATCTGGGAAAATCTTGTCTTTAAAAAATGGAAAACTTGCTTTTTCAATAAAACCTTATTCCTTTATCATTTTAAATTAACAGTCAGAATCGTAAAATTTCCATTTAAGGCAATATTAAAAGATTAAAAGGCGGGCAATTTCCTCAGAATCGCCCGCCTTTAAGTTTTTTCAAAAATTTTTTTAAAATGCTGCTTTATAAATTTCCATTATCTCTTCTACAGTAGCTTGTCTTGGATTTGTCAAACCACAAGCATCTTTTAAAGCATTTTCAGCTAAAGTCCTTATGTCTTCCTCTTTTACACCTAATTCTTTCAAACCAGCTGGTATTCCTATTTCTTTTGACAAAGCTTTAATGCCCTCAATTACCATTTCACCAGCTTTTTCAGCTGATACCCCTTCTACATCAAGTCCCATTGCTTTTGCAATGTCAATAAACCTATGTGGAACTACCTTTAAGTTGTATGCTAAAACATGTGGTAATAGCACTGCATTGCATACTCCATGCGGCAAATCATAAAATCCTCCTAATTGATGTGCCATTGCATGAACATAGCCCAAACCTGCATTGTTAAATGCAACCCCTGCCAAATACTCAGCATAGGCCATTTTTTCTCTTGCTTCAATATCATTACCATTTTCAACAGCTTTTTTTAGATATTTGAAAATCAATTCAATTGCCATCAAGGCTGAAGCATCTGTAACCGGTGTTGCATCTGTGGAAAGATATGCTTCGATTGCATGTGTTAACGCATCCATTCCAGTTGCAGCAGTCAGCGACTTTGGCATTTCAATCATAAGTTCTGGGTCGTTTACAGCAATAAGTGGTGTCACATGCCAGTCAACTATTGCCATCTTTACATGTCGATCCTCATCAGTGATAATTGCAAATCTTGTCACTTCACTGCCTGTTCCTGCAGTTGTATTGATAGCAACAAGAGGAAGCATCGGGTTTTGTGATTTGTTTACCCCTTCATAGTCCTTTATTGAACCTCCGTTAGTTGCAACAAGTCCTATACCTTTGGCACAATCATGTGGTGAGCCGCCTCCAATTGATATTAAAAAGTCGCAATTATTATCTTTTAACACTTTTAAGCCGTCTTCAACATTCTTTACTGTTGGATTAGGTTTTGTTTCATCAAATATCACATAACTTATATTTGCTTCATCCAATATGTTAGTAACTTTTTTAACTAAACCAATCTTTACTAACGTTTTATCTGTTACAATTAGTGCTTTTTTATAACCGAGACCTTTGATTTCTTGCCCAACATCTTTTAAACATCCTCTTCCCATTAAGCTAATAGGTGGCATGTAAAATCTATATGTTTTCACATTTACCCCTCCACATCTGCTGCAAATGTTGTTATAATTTTAACATGCACTTTTTCTCTTCTTCTAATTCTTTTTTGCAAATAATATTTCATTTTTGCCGGGGGTATAGAAATGGTAAGTGACCTAATACCAACATCTGTTTTAGAGGCAGAACATGTTAGAGTATTTTACTATGATTTCGATAATTATATAAGAGCAAGTTATTCATCAAAAAACTATCTGAGATTTTGCAGTATTCTACAAGGAGATAAATATGTGGAAATAAATGATTCTGAAAAATTTAAGTATGATAGTAATAGTTTTGTAATTTTGCCGCCTTATTCAAGAGTTAAATTAGAAATTAAAGAAAAAACTAAAGCATTAGTTATAGAAATAGACAGCTATTTAATGAACCACGTTTTGAGCAAGCTAAAAATGGAGTTTGAACCTTATGAACTTGGCATTGTCAATAATGTACTTTTTGTAGGAAAGTACAGCCCAGATTTGACAGAGACATACAAAAAGATTGTTGATACATTCTTCAGCAGAAAAGTCAACAGAGAGTTTCTCCTTGATTTATATACTCAAGAGTTTGTATATGATATCTTCAAATACAGAGGTGCTGAGAAGATAATAAACGATAAAAATTCAGAAATATATCATATCTTGGATTATATAAACACCAATTATTTGCGCAAATTAAAGATTTCAGATATTGCCAAAGAATTTAACATGAAAGAATATGAATTTACCAGGTATTTCAAAAAGTTCACAGGGAAATCTCCGAAAGAATATATTAAAGATTTAAAACTTAATAAAGCAAAAGAGCTATTAAAATTTGAAAATGTTACCAATGTGTGTTATGATATAGGATATGAAAATATTTCTCATTTTATTAAAGAATTCAAAAACAAGTTTGGAGTTACACCAAACTTATACAAGAAAACTCTAAATAGCTAAGAACAAAAAGTGTCGATCTTATCTGTTCAAGGAAACTCCTTAAGAAAAAAAGTCCTGGGTTTTGCCCCAGGACTTTTGTTTGTTCAGGCATTTTTCCTTGTTAACTTGCCAGCTCTTCTTTTTCAAACTGGCTGTAGTAAAGCTTCGCGTAAAATCCACCCTTTTTGAGAAGTTCTTGGTGTGTACCCTGTTCCACTATGTCGCCATGGTCCATGACAAGTATCAAATCAGCATCTCTTATTGTAGAAAGCCTGTGCGCTATTATAAAGGAGGTTCTTCCTTTCATTAAATTGTCCATAGCCTTTTGTATTTGGATTTCTGTGAGTGTGTCAACAGAGCTTGTTGCTTCGTCAAGTATAAGAATTTTTGGATTTTTCAAGATAGCACGTGCAATTGTCAAAAGCTGTTTTTGACCTTGAGATATATTCGTAGTCTCCTCATTTAACACTGTGTCGTACCCTTGTGGGAGTGTCCTTATAAAGTGGTCAATGTGGGCAAGCTTTGCTGCTCTTATCACTTCTTCGTCTGTGCTATCTGGCTTTCCGTATTTTATATTCTCTTTAATAGTTCCATTGTAAAGCCATGTGTCTTGCAAAACCATGCCAAATAAAGATCGTAGGTCTTTTCGTGAAAATTCTCTTATATCATGTCCGTCAATCAAAATTGCACCATCATTAACATCGTAAAACCGCATAAGAAGCTTTACAATGGTAGTCTTGCCAGCACCAGTTGGTCCAACAATTGCCACCTTTTGCCCTGCTTTTATCTTTGCAGAGAAATTGTTTATAACAATCTTGTCTGGCCTGTAACCGAACCTGACGTTTCTAAACTCAATCTCCCCTTTTATATCCTCAAGATTAATCTGTTTTGGCGTATCTGGCACTTCTTCATCTTCTTCTAAAAACTCAAATACTCTTTCAGCGCACGCAGTAGTCTGTTGCAAGATGTTTGAGATATTTGCAATCTGGGCAATCGGCTGTGTAAATGACCTGATGTACTGTATAAACGCCTGAATATCCCCAACCTCAATTGCATTTTTTATAACAAGCCAGCTGCCAAGAACGGTTACCACTACATATCCTAAATTGCCAATGATGTTCATAAGCGGCATCATCACACCTGTCAAAAACTGCGACTTCCAAGCAGCATTGTACAATGTATTGTTAAGGCTATCAAACTTTTCAATACTCTTTTTCTCGCCATTAAAGGCCTTGACTATATGATGCCCACCATACATTTCCTCTATATGCCCATTTAAATGTCCTAAATAATCTTGCTGTTGTCTAAAATATTTTTGAGAGTATTTGATAATAAAGGCAATGATAATTGAAGATGCAGGTATGATCAAAAGTGCAACCAAGGTCATCAGCCAGTTAATACTGATCATCATCACAAGCACACCAAGGACCATTGTCACAGAGGTAATTATCTGTGTCATGCTCTGATTAAGTGTTTGTGTAATTGTATCAACGTCATTTGTAATCCTCGATAAAATCTCACCTTGGTTGGTGCTCTCAAAATATTTCAGAGGGAGTCTATTTATCTTCTCTGATATTTCTTTTCTAAATCTGTATGTGATTTTCATTGAAACACCAGACATTATCCATCCTTGCAAATACCCGAAAATGCTGCTGAGCCCATACAGTACAAGTAGAATAATTAAAATCTTTCCAATATATTCAAAATCTATGCCGCTGCCCTGCCCGGTTATTCTGTTCATTATACCTTCAAAGATCTTTGTAATTGCCTTTGACAAAATCTTGGGTCCTGCAATCGAAAATGATGTACTCAAAATTGCCAAAACCAGCACAGTTATGAAAGAAATCTTATAGGCAGACAAATATTTTATAAGTTTTTTCATAGTCCCCTTAAAATCTTTTGCTTTCTCACCGGGGACAAAACCACGCGATCTATGGCCCATACCCCTTCGAGGTCTTATCCCATGCACACTTCTTTGTTGTGTTCCCTTGTCTTCATTCATACCAGCAACTCCTCCTCTGGCAGCTGTGATAGTGCTATTTCTCTATAGGTTGGACAAGTTTTTAAAAGTTCTTCGTGTTTTCCTATCCCAACAAGCTCACCATCATCTAATACTATAATCTGGTCAGCATGCATCATAGTTGCAACCCTTTGCGAAACCATAATAACTGTGCTGTCTTTCAACTTTTCTCTGAGTTTCCTTCTCAGAGCAAGTTCTGTTCTAAAGTCAAGAGCTGAAAAGCTCTCATCAAAGATGTAAATCTCAGGCTTTTTAACAAGAGCTCTTGCAATAGAAAGTCTTTGTTTTTGTCCACCTGACACATTTGTCCCACCTTGAGCAATCTCGGTATCAAACTTGTTGGGCTTTTCATTGATAAACTCAAGCGCCTGGGCAATCTCTGCTGCTTCTACAATCTCTTCGTCTGTTGCGTCATCCCTGCCGTATTTGAGATTAGATTTTATAGTTCCACTAAAAAGCCAGCTCTTCTGTGGGACATATCCTATTCTCTTTCTCAAGTCTTCTTGCTTAACTTCTCTCACATCTACCCCATCAACTAAAACTTGACCTTCTGTTGCATCATAAAACCTCAAAATTAAATTTACAAGTGTGCTTTTTCCTGAGCCTGTCCTTCCAATAATGCCAACTGTCTGGCCGGGTAAAATTGTAAAGCTTATGTTTTTTAGAACATATTCCTCTGCACCGGGGTATTTGAAAGAAACATTTCTAAACTCAACCATGCCTTTTTTGCTCTCATCAAAGCTTTTTGGATTTTCAGGGTCTTTTACAGAAGGTTCTGTTGATAGTACTTCAGCAATACGCTGTGCAGATACAGAAGCTCTTGGTATCATAATAAACAGGGCAGATAGCATCAAAAAGGCAAATATAATCTGTATAGCGTACTGCATGAACGCAAGCATATCTCCAACTTGCATACTTGAGTTTTGAATTTGGTGAGCCCCTACCCATACAATCAAAAGTGTAATTCCGTTCATAACAAGCATCATGGTCGGAAACATGACTGCCATTGTTCTGTTGACAAAAAGACCAACCCTCGTTAAATCTTTGTTTGCATCGTCAAACCGCTTTTTTTCAAACTCTTCACTGTTAAATGCTCTGACAACCATAATACCAGAGAGGTTTTCTCTTGCAACAAGGTTCAGCCTGTCAATGAGTTTTTGCATAAGTTTAAATTTTGGCATTGCAACTGTGTAAAGTACAGCTATGAGCCCTAAAAGAATTATAACTGCCAAAGCTATAATCCACGACATTGAATGGCTTTTGCTAAGAGCCTTGAACACTCCTCCAACGCCCATCACAGGCGCATAAAATACCAATCTTATCATAATTACAAGAAGCATCTGTATCTGAGCAATGTCGTTTGTTGTTCTTGTAATCAAAGAAGCCGTTGAAAATTTGTCAAATTCAGCTATTGAAAAACTCTCTACTTTTGTAAAAATGTCTTTCCTTAAATCTCTTGCAACGCCAGCTGCAACCTTTGAACCAAAAAATGCAACCATCACAGTAGAAAATGCGCTCAAAAGAGTAATTAGAAGCATCAAAAGTCCTATGCGCAATATATAGTTTGTTTGAATGGTACCTGTATCAATCCCAATCTTTTTATACTCATCTTTAATTACAGCAGCTGCTGCCTGCACTACCATGTTATCACCTAAAGAAGAAAACTTTTTGTCTATCTCATCCCTAATTTTAAGAAGCTGATCCTTTGGAAGCTGGCTCAAAAGCATGAAAAGGTCTACATTTGCTGGAATCTGTTTGCCACTGAATTCAATTACGCCATTTTTTGCATTTGCTTTTGCCTTTTCAATCCCTGCTACTGTTAAAAGTGCTTTTGCCATGGGTATATTCAGTTTATCTATCTCTTCTTTGTCAACTTTTTTCAATACATATACAGCTTCTTTGGACAAAATGGGGTATTTCTTCAAATACTTTTCATACTCACTGCTTGACTTATCAATTAGTTTGTAGTCATTTAAAATTCTTTCCTTATCTCTATCTGATACAAAGAGCAAGAGTTTATCCATCTGTGTCTTTCTTATAGCTTCTGGTACTGCATTTACTATACCACCTTGCTGGATACCTTTGTTGACAATATCTGACATGTAATCAGGCAAGGACAAGTCGCTCATCGCCTGAACTACTACAAAAAAGATGACCATAAAGAGTAGGAAGACATATGGTTTCAAGTATCTTGCCAGTTTTGTCAAGTTATCTCACCTTCTTTGTTAGTTTTTGGATCTTTAGCCAAAATAGCTATTGTAGACAAAACTCTATTTGTGCACATACCTATCTAAAACCTTTTTTAAGGTTTCAAGGCCATTTAATATTGTATCTATCTCTTTTTCGTCTGCCCTGTTGAGTATTTCTTCAAACCTCTTCTCCATATCCTTGAAATTTTTCTCAAAAGCATCTTTGAACTTTGGTGTGACATCAACATACACAACTCTTCTGTCTTCTTGACTTCTTATTCTCTGAACCATCCCCTGCTTTTCAAGCCTGTCAATTATTCCTGAGACAGTGCTGTTAGATAGCCCCATTTTTTTGCTCAAATCGCTCACCTTCATCTTTCCATGGCGAATCAGCTGCCCCAGAAGCATCCCCTGAGGTGCTGTGATGTCAAATTGGTCAAACTGGTGCCTTGCTATTTTCTTTGTTATTTTCATTATTTCCTTCACAAGCTCAATTATCTTAAGTCCTTTGCTTATATCATCCATCTTTGCGCCCCTTTCAATTTAAAATATTTCGTATAAGAATATTTTGCATGCTATATATTTTACGCTCAAAAGAATTCTGTGTCAATTACCTGTGGAAAGAAGTAAATTAAACTCTGGAATGTAAAATGAGCCAAACTTAATGACAAAATAAAAAAAATCTTCCCTTTTCAAAAGGGAAGATTTATCCCCATCTTGTTCAATTGTTAGAGTAACTATAGAGCAGAGGATAGATGTAGAGCCGGACATACACCCAGCTCTACCCATATTCTCTTCACTGGCACACACCTCTTCACTTAGATACCCATATCTTTTCTGCGCTGAAGGATGATACCTTCAAGCTCATCAGCAGAAGATTTTACATCATTATTTATAATCAGCCGTCCTCCAGTTATGTCTGGCAACTTTTCTGTCAGAATCTCTGTCACCAGCTTGCTTCCTGTTATAAAAGGTGGAATTGAAAGATGTAAAGGCAATCCAAGCGCCAGTCCAAAAGCACCATCAGCCAGTGCTTGTTTCTTCCGCGATATTAATTGATTCTTTCATATTTTAAAAGTATACTATTTTAGTATACTTTTGTTTACAAAATAAAGATGGAAACTGAAATTAGTTTCCATCCATTTTTGCAAGCTCAGCAAAGTTATACTTTTCAAACTCCTTCGCAACAATCTCCATCACTGAACAAAAAGCTTTGTGCACAGCGCAATACCCAGTAGCTCTTTTACTACAAGCAGAAGGGTCTATCTGGCACCTGTTCAAAGCCAAGGTACCTTCTACCGCCAGTATCACATCTTTCATTGTTATGTCTTCAGGATTTTTAGCAAGGATATAACCTCCATTTTTGCCCCGTGCGGATTCTATAATTCCTGCCTTTATCAAATCCCTACATATTTTCAACAAAAATCTTTTGGGAATCTTTTCTTCTTCCGAGATAGTGTCTGCCTCAACTACCATTCCCTTTTTTCTTTGAAAGGTGAAGCACTATTCTGAGTGCATAGTCGGATGCTTGCGTAAGTCTCATTTACTCACCCTTGCCTAATTAAAGTATACTGATTTAGTGCACTTTTATTTTATACTACAATTTTTGAGGTGTCAATACTGAGATTATAACTTAATACCCAATGATCTTAGCTCCATTTTGAATAAATTTACCTCTAAACTCTGGCTCTTGTAGCATCAGATGACTGTCAAGGTCATGGAAGTCAAACGCTCCAGTTCCAAGGGCAAAGTGAACACTCTGATTAATCCCCACGCTTGATTCGGACATACATCCTATCATTAACCTGAGGTTAGCACTCCTTGCAAGCTCGACAATGGAGAGAGCATCGCTTATTCCAGATTTCATTAGCTTTATGTTCACATAATCAACAGCTTCTTCACGTATCAATCTCATAACGTCAAACTTTGTCTTGGCAGACTCATCGGCAGCAACAGGAAAAGGAACGTGAAATCTGACAAATTTAAGCCCTTCAATATCACTCCAAACAACCGGTTGTTCATACACCGCTATGTCTATTCCAGCTCTGTAAACCTGCTGCGCAAACTCCACAGCTTGTTTTGGTGTATATCCCATGTTTGCATCTACAATGTATTTTGCACCTTTGGTCACCTTGTAAATCTCCAACATTGCTTCAATATCCTCTTTCAAATTTTCTCCAACCTTTATCTTTATGACCCTAAAGCCCGAGTCAAAGATCTTCTTTGCTTCTCTAACTCTATTTTCAATTGTATCAATTCCTACTGTTTTATCTGTTTCAATCTCTTTCAATGCTCCTCCAAGAAGTTGGTAGACATGAATATCCGTCTCTTCACCTAAAGCATCCAAAACAGCATATTGAATGGCAGCCTTCAAACTTGGCACCGCAAATAGCTTATCTGTTATTTCAAAGATCTTTCGATACTGCCGCACATCAAGTCCAACCAGCAAATCTCTTACATAAGCTTCAAGTGCAGTGAGCATTTCAACCTTTTCTCCATTGACCCTAAACGAAGGCGCAGCTTCACCACAGCCTTTGGCACCACTTTCAAGCAACACTTCTACTTCCACGTTTCTTGTCTCAGAAGATATGCTTCCAGTGATGTGAAAAGGCTTGTCATATTTGTAGTGTTTGACATCAAATTTCACATTTACTATCTTGCTCATTTGTAATTTATACCCCCTCTTTTCAGATTTCTTCAAAAGAGATTACCTCAATCTTGCTTTCAATTTTAACTTTCCCAGATGAAGATTCAGCCTCACCAAGCTGATTATCTGTAGGATCAAATCGCAGAAAATTTGGTTTCGGCACAAAATCTTTCATAAAATCTGAATTTGCAACCATCCTAAAACCATCTAAGTTACCAAAATAGAAACTGCGAAGTTTTTCGTTCTCCCGTCTTGCCCCACCAAATGAAAGGTCTGCCGGAAGCCAACCGTAAGGCTTGATGTAAAACAATGCCCAGTCATGTGGAGAAGCCATAAGAGGATTTATGTACCAGCCAGACTGCCATCGTGCAGGTATTCCAGCAATTCGACACATAGTGATGAAAAGCAAAGCCTGAAAGCCACAGTCTCCTTTCAAGTTTTCTGCAACATACTGTGGTATGTTCTCATAGGTTGCGTATGGTCGAACATAGGAATATTTAACATGCTTTGTAATCCAATCGAAGATTCTCTTTGCTTTTAAATAGGGATTCTTCTCGCCAGCAACTACTTCGTTGGTTAAAAGCTTCAGGTATGGCGTGAACACCACATGAGGTGGCTGTTCACAAAGAAATTCATCCAAATCATTTTTTTCAACCTTTTCTGGATCAACTTTGTTTATCCACTCATTTATAGTGTACTCGAACTCAACAAAGTATTCTTTTTCTTTGCCCTCAAAATAAATAGTTCTCTGTGAAACCTTATTGTCTGCAAGAAAATAGTCTCTGTGGCCTGCTGAAACAAGTTTCACATCGCAAACCTGAAACTCTTCTTTTGGAAATGGAAGCCAAACACGAAAATGACCTGCATCGTCTTTGATAGCAACAGTCATCTTTGCACGTACTCGGTATCTTTTGGGAGGGCCACCTTGCGTCAATTCTTCTAATCTCTTGTCAAGCAGTTCTCTTGCTTTCTGTGCAACAGGATCTTTCTTGAGTCTTTCTCTGTATGATGGAAGAGCAAAAGCTATATTGTGAACAAAGCGTTCTTCGAATCTTCTTTTTCCTTCAACTACTATGTAATCAAGATACCCTTCTGACAAAAGGTGATAAAATTCCTCTCGAGAAAAAGAATCAATCAGCTCCATTGCCTTCTTTAAAGCAGTTTCTTCATCAAAAGGATAACTTTCGAGTATTCTGTTTATTCTATTCTTCTCGTACATTAGACGTTTTCTTTGTACCTCAGTGATTCTTTCATCAGCCAGCCACCTGTCTATCAATCTCAAAGCCAAGCAAAAATTGCCAAGCTTTTCTTCTCTCTCGATCTCTTCTGGTACTTTGCATATAAGAAAATCCATAATCTCATCTCCTCTTTCATATACTCTTCTTAATCTCTTGCAATTTATCCATATTTCTAATAAAATTGTATACATTTAAATACAAGAGCGCATAAAAGATGTAGAAAATATCCAACAGGCAATAAAACACCCCCGGCAGTCAAGCAAAAGGGATTGGTCCCCTATTTTAGAGGACGCAAAACAAATAAGCTACTGTCAAGTGCTATTTTTTATTATAGCACTTTTTAACTTTGTGAAAGCTACTTTATATTTTTAAACTTCAAGGAAATCAAAAGTTTGTGCTTTCAAACAATATCAGAGAATTTTGATATATGGTATAATCGAAATTGGAATCTGAAAGCTGCAAACAGCAACAGAAGGAGCGAGCTTTTAATGATATACATTGTCACTGCTTTTCATGCAGAAGCAAAAGCTTTGATAAAACATTTCGGCCTGAAGAAATTATATGAACCTTCAAAATTTCAAATTTTTTCTGGCAATGATATTCTTCTTATAGAAAGCAAGGAAGGAATTGTAAAGAGCAGTATTGCAACAACATTTGCCTTGACAAAGTTTGGAGCAGGTAGTAAAGATATAGCCCTGAACATTGGGATTTGCGGAGCTGTGGAAAATGCCTTTTCAAAAGGCGATGTTATTCTTTGCAACAAGATAATAAATCACTACTCAAAAAGGAGATTTTATCCAGATATTTTAATTCAGCATAGCATGAAAGAAGCATCACTCGAAAGTTTTATGCATCCTGTGAAAAAAGACAGCTTACCACTTGAAATTGAAGGGGATACAGTTGACATGGAAGGCGCTGGATTTTTCGAAGCAGCTTCATCCTTTTTGCCCCTGCACAATGTTCACTGCATCAAGGTTGTTTATGATTTTTTGGACTTTGAAAAGATAGACCCTACTGAAGTTGAAAATCTGATAAAACAAAGTATTCCTCACATAGAAAATCTGATAAATTCCCTCTTAAAATTAAATCTTGAATTTTGTAACAATACGCCTGAAATTGATAATATACATCTACTTGTAAATATACTAAAAAACAGTTTACATCTTACAACTTATATGACCAATGAGCTTGAAAGTTTGTTAAAAGACTATATAATAAGGCATAAAAAACTACCTGATTCTATTTTTGAATTTTTTGAAGTTCAAATAAACTCTAAAAAGGAGGGCAAAAATTACTTTGACAAGCTCAGAAAAATCCTTCATAGCTAAACACTTTTCTCATGTTTATGTTGAAAAAGACGTTCTTTCTCATCCTGTTACAATAAAGATTTTAGAGAACCTGCGAAGATCTCAAATAGTTAAAATAGATAACTACAAAGAAGTTTTCTGCAGAGCAGGGCAAAATTATTCTCTTCAGGAAAAGAGCAAAAAACTAATACTTGCAAAAAAATGGGGAGAGTTTCTCTATCCCGGCCCTTCAATTTGCCACAACTTTGGATATAGTAACTTTTTTTATATAAGCAACATTTTGAACTGTATTTACAGCTGTGAATATTGCTTTTTAAAAGGAATGTATTCCTCTGCAAATGTAGTAATATTTGTAAACATCGAAGATTACTTCAAAGAGATTGATGCTGTTTTGAAAAATAAGCCGCTGTATCTTTCTGTATCATACGAAACAGACCTTTTAGCACTTGAAAAAATTGCGCCATTTTCTTCTGCATGGATTGAATACGCAGCTTCAAAGCAAAACTTGACAATTGAAATCAGAACAAAAAGTACCAACTTCCAAGCTTTAGAAAACTTGAAACCTCAAGATAATGTAATTTTAGCGTGGACACTGTCTCCTCAAGAAATTGTAGAAAAGTTTGAACATGGCACACCTTCTTTGTCTTCACGACTTTCTGCAATTAAAAAAGCTACAGAAAATGGCTGGAAAGTAAGGCTTTGTTTTGACCCAATTTTGTATATTGAAGACTGGAAAATGGTCTATGAAAGATTTTTGAACCAGGTTTTCGGAGAGTTGAACCCTGATAAGATTGTAGATATTTCAGTTGGAGTGTTTAGAATTCCAAAAGACTATCTTAAGAGAATGAAAAAAGTATTTGCAAACGAAATTACCTCTTTTCCTTATGAAGAATCACAAAATATCTACACTTACCCGAAAGAGTTAAAAGAAGAAATGATTAACACAATACTTTTAATACTTGGCAATTTTGTTCCTTCTTCGAAAATTTTTGTGATATAATTATAGCAGGAGTTTAATGTAAAGGTATGAGGTGGAAATATGAAGAAGAAAATCCTTTTGGCTGCTACCTTGATTCTTTTGGTAGTTATTTTCTCAGTAGCTTTTGTCATTACTTTTAAAGAATTTCACAAAACACCTGAAGGTGCAATTCGCTTTTATATTGTTCTTCATAAAGGTCCATGGGCACTGTCTAATGTGAAAATTATCCGCGGTAAATATATTGACAAATTTTATGGACAGCAATACGTTGTCGAAGGCTTTACTGACCGAGTAACAGGTATGGAACTTCGATTTTTCTATTTAAAAAAAGACGAATCAGGTCTTTGGAAGATAACCTCTGTTGGCACAGGACCATAAACAAAGTGTTCTTTATCTCTGCCAGTATCATATTTTCAGCTATTTTAGCTTTAGTGTTTTTATTTTTCTTGTTTTTCTTTTACAATTTTTTTGTATTTTTTTGTCAACTAATTTTGCAACATTTAATTCAAATTTATCCATACTACCTGCACATCCTTGTTTGACTCTTTCTACAAGCTGGACATATTCAATTTCGTATTCCTCTAAAAGGTTCAGTCAAATAATATAGGATGTTAGAATAGAATTGTCTTTGAGGTATAATAATTAAAATTACAAGGGGGTTTATTTTATGTGCGATACTATTGTTGCCTTGAAAAATTCAACGCTGAATAACTGTGTGTTATTTGGCAAAAACAGTGATAGAGAGAAAAATGAGCCTCATATAGTTATAAGAGTCCCCAGAAAGGAACATAAAAAAGGAGAAAAGGTCAAGTGTACATATATTGAAGTGGAGCAGGCAGAAGTTACATATGATTGTTTTTTATTTAAGCCATCTTGGATATGGGGCGCTGAAATGGGAGTTAATGAATTCGGAGTTGTTATTGGAAATGAAGCAGTGTTTACAAATCAAAGACAAGGTCCACCAGCACTTCTTGGGATGGATATTCTGCGACTTGCACTTGAGCGAAGCAAGACAGCAAAAGAAGCAGTTGACAACATTATTTACTTTATTGAAAGATATGGACAAGGTGGAAAATGCGGGTATACAAAGAATCTAAAATACCACAACTCATTTTTAATTGCTGACTTTGAAAATGCATGGGTATTAGAAACAGCAGGTGTCTATTGGGCTTTGCAAAAAGTTAAAGATGTAAGAAGCATTTCAAATGCGTTGAGCATAAGAAACGATTATGATATGAAAAGCAAGATGATAAAACGAGAAATCATTGATTTTAAAAAAGAGTTTGAAAACCCACTTATAACTAAATTTGCATGTGGTAATTTTAGACAGCAGCTTACCCAAAAAATGCTGGAAGAAAAAAAGGGAAAGTTAACTATAGAAGATTTCAAAAGCATATTGCGATACCATTATAATTTAAATAGCAAAAATTTCTTGTATGGATCTATGAAAAACATTTGCATGCATTCAAAAAGCATTATCTCAAGTGAAACAACTGGAAGCTTTATTGTTGAATTAATTGACCGAAAAATAAACATCTTCGCAACTGGAAGTTCACTTCCATGTCTTTCTATATATAAGCCTCTATGGTTTGTTGATAACATAGATCTTTTCTTCACCGAGGAAAAAACTAACCTTGCAATTGAGTATTGGAAAAGTCAGAGAAAAATTATAGAGAATGTTGAAAAAGGGAAAATAGATAAAAATACTTACTTAAAAAAGAGAGATGAACGTGAAAAACAATTTTTTGAACTTGCAAGAAATGTAAAAAATGACCTTGAAAAAGAAAACATAATAAAAATAGCTTGGCAATTTGAGTAATGTCTGCCTTCTTTCCTCCATACAATAAAGCTAACTATACCTGTTAAATTGGAATTGAAATCTATCTAACCACCCTCAAGCCCAATTAGTGCTGCGCCCAGAGCACCAACAATTTGCGGATCAAAGGGAATCAAAAGCCTGCATCCAAGCCTTTTTTCAAGCTCTAAAACAACACCCTTATTTTTTGCAACCCCACCTGTTATGACAAAATCCTTTTCACCTTTTACTCTATTTACTAACGAAATTGCTTTTATTGCCACAACCTTGTTAATAGCTCTTACTATATCCTCTCTTTTCTTACCTTGCGCGATGAGGCTTATCACTTCTGACTCGGCAAAGACAGTGCACATACTCGAAATTGTCAAATCCTCTGAAAAATTTGAACACCTCGAAAAATCCTCAAGCTCTAACTCCAAAACTCTTGCCATGTATTCAATAAATCTACCAGTGCCTGCCGAACATTTATCGTTCATAACAAAATCCAATACATTGCCATCTTCATCTATTTTTATCACTTTGCTATCCTGCCCACCAATGTCTATGATAGTTCTTGCACTCGGAAAAAGGGCATGGGCACCTTTTGCATGGCAAGTTATCTCTGTAACCTGCATGTTTGAAAATGGAATACTTATTCTTCCATATCCAGTGGAGGTAATAAAGCTTATATCATCCTCCTCAATGCCTGCCATGCTACAGGCTTTTAAAAGAGCTAACTTTGCACTTGAGACCACATCAAACCCAGTTTTTACCGTACAGTAACCCAAAATGTTCTTGCTACTGTCAATAACAACTGCATTGGTGGAGGTTGAACCACTATCAATCCCAGCAAAATATTTTTTATTAGAGATTGATTTTGAAGTAGTAGCTTTTTGCAAGATCTTTTCCACAAATGCCTCCACTCGCGTTCTGACTTGTTCATTTGCATTTTGGCTAAAATCTGTTTCGATTTTCAACATGTTGCTTTTTTCTTTTATCTTCGCATACTCGAATGAATAAAAGTCACAAAACTTTATTGTATTGTAGATAATGCCTTTGAAAGAATTCCCTTCTATAAATTTTCTCTTCATGTTCATCCTCATGCAAGGAGGGAAACTTAAAAGGACTTTAGCGTAGCTTTTCAAACTTCCATCAAATTTGACATCATCCTGGCAAAACCTCTCGCCAGAGCAAGTAAGATTCAAAACCCTACCACCCGTAATTGAAGATATAAATTCAACCAGTTCCTCTTTCGCACGTGCCCCCACAATCGCTATGTCAAAGCTGCTATCTTTATTTTGAGCTATTAGCTTATTTACTTGGCTTATAAATACTTCTTCATCAAATTCTTTATTTAGTCTTTTTGAAAGTTTGCTTTTAAATGTTTCTAATTGATAATTAGGTTGTTGAATAAAAATTATTACCAATAATACATAAAATGAGCAAAAGTTATTGATTCCATTCATATGCGAAAGAAAACTTCTTACCTTCTACTTTTCTGAGAAGTTGCTCAAACAAAAAAGTAATTAGTATCCAATCAATATACCTTTTATAATTCTTAAACCTCCTGAGCCTTACATTCTCAAGATTATATTCACCTTTTAATTTACTAAATAGTCTTTCAATCTTTGTTCTATGCTTGTATAGCTTTTTGCCCTCTTCAGTTTCTAAAAATCTTATGTTATTTCTTCTAAAAACATTCTTAACATTGTTTTTATCTTTCATGTTTCTTTTGTTTATCCCAGCAACAAATTTAACCTTAAGCTCATTTGCTATATTAAACCATCTGCTACAATCGTATCCCGCATCTGCTAATACAATCTCACAGCCAAAGCCCCATGCCCTATATAAAAGCTCTTCTTGTCTTGAGTCATGTTCATTTGCCCCTGTTAAAATCCAGAAAAGTGGTATTACTTCTTCTTTACCTGTACACAAAAGATGTAATTTGTATCCCCTGTAAAATCCTATTGTAATATGTATACCTATTTTTGCTTCTGAATCATTTTTGGCACTTCTCAAAGGTGTAGAATCTACTATCGCTATACTCATATCAGGTTCTATCTTAGCTATTAATATGTCTTTTATATCTTGCATGTATTCTTTTTCTATTTTTCTTGACAACTTCGCAAAATATGAATAGTCCGGACTTTCTTCTATACCTACTACTTGCTTAAACTCTGTGTCTTGATTTATTCGATATTCTAATTCTCTGAAACTCTTTATCCCCTTCTTAACTTTGTAAACCAGACAAGCTATTATTTGAAACAAATTAAATTTCCTTGGGCGTCCTCTTCTATTGTGCTTTATTCTCCTTGTCAGAGCTTCAGTAACCTTTTTCACTACAAAAAGTAGCTTTAAAAATTTCTTATTTTGTGCTTTAATATTCATGAGTATATCTTTTCCCCCTTGTGTTTTGTTGTGGTTTTCTCTTAAATTAAATTATAACACAAGGGGTTTTTTTCATTTGTTACTATGTTTACTTTATATGGTTATTTCTTTTATTCAACAACCTCTGTTTCTAATTGATAATAAAAAAACTGGGCAGATGCCGGTGTGTTTTCTCGAGGAAAGTCAATAATTTCTATAAATTCCACTCTATCTTTCAAAACATCATATACCCTTTTTATGCTATCACAACAATTTGTCAAGACAAGATTTTTTATACCACTTTGCAAGACATATTCCACAATGGCCTTTGCAAAGCTGCACATGTTGGGGTGCAAAAGCCTTTCTGCATTTTCATAAGAAGATATCTTTGGCTCAATACAAAAAACATCCTCTCCGAAAGCTTTTATAATCTCAATTGGTGTATATTTGCAAACATATGCTATCATAAAAGTAAGCCCCCTACTTGATGCTTTCAAAAAATGCTTCAAGACGAGTTTTTATCTGACCATGATTGTTATTTTTCTTATTGACACAATCAACATCTATAAAGGTAAACGGAATATCAAGCTTTTTAAACTCCTCCTTAAATAACATACTGCATCCTATCGACTGCTTGCAACCCATTTGACAGACCTGAATCACAGCATCGGGTGAGGTTAAAGAAATTAGCTTCTTTATGTGTTCAATTCTTCTCTCAAAATCGCTATTGTACGGATTTTTCAAAAGCTTTATTGAAAGCGCTTCAATTGGGTCGTCTGTCGGCAGCTCTTCTAAAAAATCATAATTCAAATCCATACCAATGATAGTCAAATCCTTGTTAAAATTAAAAAGATTTTTAAAACTCTCCTCAAACATAGGAAGAGTATGTATAAAAAACACTCCCTTTTTATCCTTCTCCTTAGCATTTCTTAAGTCCTCTACAAGCATCTTGTAAAATCTCAGCGTTTCTTCCTTGCCAATAAATGTATGAGATGTATAAAGCATAAACATCTCAAATGTCAGGGTTGAAGGTATTTGCTTTTTCCCAAGAAGCTTTAAACATTCTTTCATTTGGCTTCTTACTTGGTTTTCTATTTCGATTATTCTTGACAATTTATGTAAATCAAGCTTGGTTCCTGTCTCTTTTTCAACAAAACTAATCAACTCTTTTAGCTGCAGTTTCAAATAATCTTTTGCCTCTTTAGAGTATTCTCTTGGAACGTCTAAAAAGAAAAATGGAATTTTTAAGTTTTCCGAAATAAATCTAAACGTGTTTAAATTTGCATCACAAATACTTGATGTTGCAATCAAGAATTTTGGCTTTTTTAAGAGGTTTGAAAGCACAGCACCAATAAATACCTTGTGAAAGCTACAAAAGCTCTCGCTTATACCAAAACTCTCTGCCCTCAAAATTAGCTCATCTTCAAGTCCAAGTCCAGACAAAAAAGCAGATATTGCCTCAACAAAGATTGGGTCCAAATTAAATGCAAGCAAAATTTCAGCTGGTGCAAATAGGTTAACCCAAACACATCTTTTACTTGTCATTCCTCTATACGTCCAGTTAAATGCAATTTGATGTAAATATCTTAGCGATTTTGGCAATCTTTTATCAGGAAAAAACTTTACATAGTTTTTGCCAATGAAGATGCCAAGTTTGAGAAGATTATAAGCATTTTTGTTTTTCTTGAGAAAGTTGTTAATAACGGTGCTGTAGATATTTAAATAGTTCATTTTGATCATCCTATTCTTCAAAAATCACTTTTATTTGTCTTCTTGTCAACTCTAAGGTTTGTTTATGTGATAAAACTACTTCTTGAAAGATGCCAAAAGCAGGAATAGCAATTACAGTATACTTCGAAAGTTTACCTCGCCTTGTAGGATGCTTAAGATGATCATAAAAAAGGCTGTATTTAAGCTATTTCAAGAACCAAAATCTCTTTTCCTGTCTCTAAGTCTATTATCTGAACTTCCTCATCATCAATAATTCCTATTGAATTAATCTTGTCCTCTCGTTTGCTAAGTGATGTGGAGCCCGGATTAATAAGCACACAGTCGCCAACCTTTTTTAACAGCGGAATGTGGGTATGTCCTACTATGAAAAAGTCTAACTTATATCTCTGAGCCAATTTACTAATCTCCTCATCCGAAATATCATGCCCATGTTGGACCATAAATTTCTTACCATAGATTACGGAAAAAACATATGGAGTTTGTATAGGTATATCAAGCATCATTTGATCCACAAAAGCATCGCAGTTACCCTTTGCAATAACTAAAGGAATAGGACAAGTATTCAACGCATTAGAAAGCTCCTTTGGATTATACCCTTCAGGAATTGGATTGCGCGGACCGTGGTACAACACATCACCTGCATGAAATATAACCTCAGTATCTTTTAAAAACCTCCAAGCCTTTTCCCAGGATTTATAATCGCCATGAGTATCGCTTATAACACCAATTTTCAATTTTATTTTGCCTCCCTTCGTTAAAAATTAACTTTTCGACTTTTGCCTATTGTTTTAACAACCTCTCTTTTAATCTATTCCTGCTTCCAAGTTTTTTTGCACCTTATTCTTTACAAGCGTAAACAATCTTTTCATTGTTAACTTTTTTTAGCTTGAAGTTTTTATGTGCCCTTTTAGCTACTATTATACAACATTTCTGAATCAGTAGTTGAGATCTTGAATCACCTCTACTTTCGGCAATTACTTTTAATACTGCATCTTCACCTTCTATCTCAAAAGTCCTTCCCTATACATCTTTTGAGTTCTGCAATTATTTTGTCAACAGAAAGATTTTATTTATAACTTCTTGGAGGATACAAACATGTACCATGTCTTAAGCTAAGCAACAGCGGTTTTTGCCTTCTCTTTTTGCTTGATATAGCGCCCGATCTGCCCTTTCCAGTAAGGACTCAACTGAGTCACCGCTTCTTGCTAATGTTATTCCTAAGCTCGCAGTTACCCTTCTATGAGGAAAAGGATAGCTTTCAATGGCTTTTCGTATTCTCTCTGCAACTGCAATTGCACCCTCTTCATCTGTCCCAGGAAGAATAATTACAAACTCCTCACCACCAAAGCGCCCCGCAATGTCCACAGTTCTTATAGAATTCTTTATTATCTCTGCTGTTTTTTGTACCATTACATCGCCAGCCACATGACCAAATGTGTCGTTGTAAGCCTTAAAGTCATCAATGTCAAGAAAAATAACTGCCAAAGGAAGTCTATACCTAATTGCCCTTTCAAGTTCACTAATCAATATATTTTGGATTGTCCGCTTATTAAAGAAACCTGTCAAAAAGTCAGTTTCAGCTTCTTTCTCTAAGCGGCTTACAATCTTTGCATTGGCCAAAGCTATTGCAGCAAAATTTACGTATATCTGGAGATTTTTGTTATCATTTTCATCTATTGAGTCAGGTGAAAACATTATGCCTAATAATCCCACAGCACCAATAGAGGTCCACAAGGGATAAATCATAATTTTATTTCCAACATCAGCTTCTAAATCTATAAAACCATCTAAGGTTTTCAATTCATTAATGTCCAAAAATGACGGTTCAACCGTCAAAAAAATTTTCTCAATTACTGGATGAACCATCGACCATTCCTTCCCAGCCAAAAGTTGTCCATACTCGCCTTTAGCTTGTGCTATCTTAACTTTGTCGCCTTCTCGTAGACCAATAAACCCCAGTTCAATCTTGTATATTATTGCTTTTCTGTATGGCCGATCATTGGTCAATGCATCAAAAACATCAACTATTGCAAAAATACGTGCTGCTAAAGGTATCTCCTTCCCTTTTAATCCGCGTGGATAACCGCTGCCATCCCATTTTTCATGGTGACAATAAGGTATATCCAAGGCCGGTCGTAAGTATTCAATGTGAGAAAGCATCTGATACGCATATACAGGGTGCATTTTCATTATTTCCCACTCTTCATCTGAAAGCTTCCCTGGTTTGAGAAGTATACTGTCTGGTATACCCATCTTGCCAATATCATGTAATAAAGCTCCTCGTTTTATATGGATTAGCTGTTCTTCAGGAATACCAATTTCTTTGGCAATGCTAAGAGTTAGCTCTGTCACACGCTGACTGTGACCCTCAGTTTCCTTATCTTTAAGATCAAGAGCATAGGAAAGCGCTTCTATTGTTTCATCATAAGCTTTCAGAAGTTCAATATTTGACCTTTGTAAATTATTAAAAAGTTCAGCATTGTCAATTGCAATTGCAATTTGCCCTGCCAATGTTTCTAAAAATTCTCGCCATTCATTATTAACAATTCGTGGATTTCGCATAAAAACTTCCAATACTCCTAATACACGACCTTTTGCAATAAGTGGAACAACACAATAAGCTTTGAAACCTTCCACTCGGAATAGGTCTTTTGCTATATCTTCGTCTTCTTTTTCAATATCAGGTATATAAATAGTTTTCCTTTCTAATACAGCACGTCCTGCAAAGCTTTTTTTCGAACTAAGAGAAATTTCTTCAATCGTGTCAGTATAAAAGCCATATCCAGCTACGAACTCTAACTTCTGTATATAAGGATTTAACCTAAAAATAGCAGCTGCATCGACGTTTAACTCTTTAATAGTCTCTTGCAAAGCTACAGTTGATGCAACGCGTGGATCAATGCTTCCATTAATAGCCATATCAATTTTCCTAAGTGCTTGAATATGCTGTAAACGCCGCGTTGATTTCTCGTAAAGGTTAGCGTTTTCTAAAGCTGCAGCAGCTTGATGAGCAAACGTTTGAAAAAGCTGGATATTCTCAGCATCAAAAAAACCCTTTTTTGTCACTGTAAATATTTAGAGCACCAAAAGTGCGCCCCCGTGTTGTTAATGGAAAAGCTGCAGCTGTGAAAAATCCTGATTCAATCAAAGCTTTCATACGCCACGGCTCAAACTTTGGATAGCTTGCAATATCTTCTACTATCTGTGGAACGCCAGTGCGAATAGCAATTCCTGTTGGTCCTTGGCCTTCTGGAGTATCATCCCAACGAACATTTATATTCTTAGGATAGGGATGATCATTTGGATACTGATATAAGACTGTTACTGTGCCGTCGACCTCTGCACGTCCTATCCAAGCTAAAGATGCTCCCAAATTTTCAACACATGTTCTTGTAACCTCATAAGCTACCTGCTCTAAATTTAAACTCTCTGAAAACCTTTGAGTTGCACTGTATAGTATTTCTAAAAGGTGTAATCGTTTTAGTTTTTGTTTCTCAGCTTCTTTTATCTTAGTTATATCATGAGCTATCCCTAAAAGCAAATCATTATCTAACTTTGAGACATTTATCTCTACCATAACTTCTCTTTTTTCTTTGGTCTTAAAATTTCTTTCAACAGTAACAGATTCTCCACTTAAAACCCTATTGAAGTTTAGAGGTTTTTCGGTCAAATCTTCAGGTGTAATAATATCAGTAAGATGTTTTGTCAGCAGTTGATCTCGAGTATAGCCTAATAATTGCAAGCAGCTGGATTGCAATCTTGAATCTTCCCTTTTGAATCTATAATAAAAATAGCATCGTTTGCTTTTTCAAATAAATTTCGGTAACGGCTTTCACTTTCTTGCAGTTCCGCTCTTTGGCTTCGAAAGAGATTTATGAACCTGCCCAACAATATTCCTATTGTAAAATAAGCTATGCTTCCTACAATTAAGCTGTAGACCGTTGCTTGTTTGGTGGCATAAAAAGACACAATATTTATAAAAGTGGCTAAAATTGCTGATGCTATTCCACCTACTAATCCCCAATATAAAGCAGAACCAATAATTAAAAACAATGCTAAAATTGCAATAAAAACTGTGGGTATTATCTTTGCCAAAAACAATAAGGTTATTGAGTAGAAAACGAACAAAATGAATACTTTGTCAATCTTTCCTATAAAAACTTTCATGTTACCAACGAAATTTAACATAAAAATTGCCCCTCCTGATTGGGAATGAATATACCCATAAATTCAAAAACAAACAAGGAATTTTTAGGTTTACATACAAACCTTTTGTAAAGAAAATCTCTTAAGCAAACGATATACTAATTTTTTTTAAATAAAAAGCACCTGGTCTTATTTTCTCATAAAACCAGGTGCCTTCTGTCTAAGTAGATATACCTTTAAACAGCCTAAACTTTGGGCTAATACGGGGATATACCTACTTGACATATGCTTTGGCAGCCTGGCAGGGATAGAAATCATCTAATAACCTTACCTTTTACTCCTCTGCCTTTTAGCATATGTCAAGTTTATTCCTATTATATTCTTTACCATTGCTTTTTCTTTTTTGACCGAGTTTCATTGTAAGATTATATAATTTATTTCTCCAAACTTCAAGTCCTTTTAAAATAATCTTCAATTCGTAATTTGACTAACAAAGAATCTATAGTGTTTGAAGCATACAATTGAATAAATTCTAAGAAACCGAAAAGGCAAAATAGGATGTTAAAATAGATTTGCATCTGAAGGATAATAAAATTAAAAAAGATATTTTTACCTCTATGCTTTTCATAAATAAACCAAAACAAGCTCTGATAATACTTCTGGAGAAATACTTAGAAAAGTTGTTTTAGGAAAAGTAATTTAAGGAATGGAGTCTAATGGAAGAGAGAATTCCCAAGCTTTGGACATATGAAAACAATCTCAAGCTGCCTGAGGATATAAGAGTAGAAATAATAGAGGGTAGCTTTACAATATTAGCCCTGCACCTTCAAGGGTGCATCAAAAGATTGTGTCTGAACTCACAATTACAATAGGTAGCTATTTGCGCAGAAGCAAAAAGTTATGTGAAATTTATACTGCTCTTTTTGATGTTGTACTTGTTGAAAGAAGGACAGGAGGAATGCAGGCTATTAATGCTATGCAATCTTTGATATATCAATCAATTGCAACAAAAGAAAACTCACTAAAAAAGGCTGCCTTAGATTTTCTAACGGGTATATTGTGATATACATTGCAATCTCATGCATTTTGTTGAATCAACTGCCAGATAAGGTATCCAAGAATGGTCAACGATAGATTTAATCTGGCTCTGCAACTTCAACAATTTTCCCCTCGCGTAAGTACACACGAGGGAGACGCCGACCAATTAAACATACAACTTCATAACTGATAGTTCCCAGGACCCTTGCCCAATCGTCAGCAGTGAAACCCGGTCCTAAAACGACTACTTCATCCCCAACAGTTGCCGGCACATCTGGCGGAATCTGAATCATAGTCTGGTCCATGCACACCTGACCGACGACAGGACACGGTTTTCCTCCTACTACCATGAAGCCACGGTTACTGAAAAGTCGGCGGAAACCATCCGCATAGCCAATTGGGATGGTGGCAATACGTTCGCCACCCTTTGCAGTCCATGTAGCTTCGTAAGACACACATTCTTCTGGTCGCATTGTTTTGATATAGGCAATGCGACTCACCACACGCATCGCCGGCCGAAGATTGACAGGCCAGGACTGTCTACAACCAGGAACAAGTCCGTAAATGGCAATTCCTGCGCGTACCAGGTCGTAGTGAGCTTCGGGATGGCTGAGGATGGCCGCACTATTGGCAGCGTGACGATATCGCGGCTTCAAGCCAATGCTTTCTAAAGAAGCTAAAGCTGTTTCAAAGCGTGACAATTGCTCATGCGTGTAGGTAGGATCAGGATCACCAGCTTTTGCAAGATGGGTGAACACCCCCTCTACTTCAAGCCTCGGTAAATCCATAAGAATTCGTCCAAAAGCAGTAATGTCATCGGGACGTACACCAATTCGACCCATCCCCGTATCCACCTTGAGATGAACCCGGACCGGACGCCCTAAGCGGCGGGCGGCTGCCGACAATGCCTGTGCAAGTTCGGGTTCAAAAACAGCCGCGCGCAGGTCATAAGCGACCACTAGATCTGCCTGCGTCGGCAGAATAGGCCCCATGACGAGCACAGGTGCTGTCAAACCAGCGCGTCGGAGCTGAATACCTTCTTCCACAGTGGCCACACCAAGCCACTCAGCACCAGCATCCAATGCTGCCCGGGCCACCGGAATGGCTCCGTGTCCGTAGCCGTTAGCTTTCACCACAGCCATGAAAATCGTACCAGGCCGGAGGTAGCGACGGATCTCTCGTATGTTGTGCACAATTGCATCAAGATCAATGAGTGCTCGAGAGGGTCTTAACATATTTACATCTCGAGTGGAATTAAAATACATCTGTGAGATCCCTCCTTTTTCGGATTAGGTCCTAATGTTTTGCAAGAATGCTCAAAATGAGTGCTATTAGTTATTCCAAAAATCCGTAAAAGATAAACTCCCTCCTCACAAATAATGATCTCTCTTTGATAACCTGCGCGCTTTCCCCGGCATTAATATAAATTTTGAGGAATTCTTAATTTCTCTATAAAAAAAGACCCACTATTGAACAAACTATCTCCCATCTTAAATCTTGCAGGGGTTATGACAATTTTCGACCTTCTGACCATGTTTTCTTGTTCTCTAATTTGCTTCTATTTGCTATCTTTTTCTTGCTAATCTTCATCCTTACTGATATGTTGAAAAACACTTACAAAAACTTCAATCTTAAAAGGTTAACAAACTCAAAAAACTTGTTGCTTGAAAATGTTTTTATTTTATCTATATAAAATTACTTTCAAAAATATTTTTAACTTCAAACTTCTCTCAGACTTTTCTGAATAAAGTAGGTTCAAGAGAACTATGAAAATTTTGTTTTCTTTTTACTTTTTATTAAATCCATACACATTTTGAATTATAAGTTGAGTTTACTCTACGTATAATTACCGTGGCTATTTCAATATATATATTTCGCATTTATTTTATTTATTTTGGCCAACACTTATTTTGCAAGCGGTTAATAGTATTGTAACAATAAGTTTAAGATGATATAATGTATGATAGTACATGATGCACTATCTTTTTGTGTTTCAATTGCAATTGAGTTAGAAGATGAAGTCTTGTAGGGTATGTATTAATTAAAAAAGGCAAAGATACCTTTTTCGGTAGGCATCTTTGCCTTCCGTTCCTTTTTCTTTTGAATTCTATTATAGTTTTCTTGTTTTTAGGGTCAATATCGAACATAGGTTTGTAGTAGCTATAAGATTTGGATACTAAATTAAAATTACAAAACTCTCTTTTATAAGCTATAAACTGCTTCTGACATAGATATAGCTTCATATGGACATACATGAGCACATAATGAACATCCGTCACAATGTGAATAATCAATTTCCAATCCATCTAACTCATTTAATTTTATTGCACCACATCCGACTTCGTGTGATATTTTCATGCATTTTAAGCAGCTTTTACATAACTGTTTTCTTATATATGGTTTTTTGCTCTTTAATGATAATTCAGAGTGACTCTTGAGTTTTCCTAAGGAAAGACCTATTAATTCTCTTACTGACTGCATATCTTTATCCATCAAAAATCTTTTTAACCCATCAATAAATGAACGTATAATGCCATATCCCTCTAACATCACTTGAGTGCAAACTTGGACTACACAAGCTCCTACAAGGAGATATTCTACTGCATCTTCCCATTTACTTACTCCACCTGTTGCCAATATTGGAACACTGACCGTTTTTGCTATCTGTGCAACTGCCCTTAAACCTATCGGTTTTATGGCAATACCTGAATATCCGCCAAATGTAGAGTAACCATCAACAGAAGGTAGAGGTTCTAAGGTATCTAAATCTATTCCAATAAGACACTGAACAGTATTTATAGCACTTATCGCATCAGCTCCACCTTTTAAGGCCGCCTTTGCTATTTCAGTAATATCGGTAACATTAGGTGTTAATTTTACAATAACAGGAACATCGACTGCTTCTTTTACCCATCTGGTTATCTCCTCAGTCAAATCAGCATTTTGTCCTATTGCAGCTCCAACTCCTTTTTCAGGCATACCATGAGGACATGAAAAATTGAGTTCTATAGCATCAACTCCTGCTTTTTGAACCTTATAAGCCATATCCTGCCAACTGCCCTTTTTAACATCCGCCATTATACTACCAATTAAAACATGAGCAGGATAATATTTTTTTATCTCTTTTATTTCTTCGAGCCATACATCCAAACTGCGTGTTGAAACAAGTTCTATATTTTGAAAACCTATTATCTCGCCTTTTTTGCTTTTCAAAACAGCAAAACGTGGTCCTACATCTACAACTTCTAAATGGTCAGGTTTCAACGTTTTTACAATGGCTCCACCCCAACCATTCTCAAAAGCCTTTATTATCTTTCTGCCATCTGATGTAGGTGGACCTGAGGCTAAGATAAATGGATTAGGCAACTCTATACCACAAAAGCTTGTTGTAATATCTATCATCGTCATTAATATCACCCTCTTTTCAAGAAATTAGCTTATCTACCATATGAAGCTTTTCATCAACCAATTTCATTCCTTCTTCTAGTTGTTGTTGGTTAATAATAAGCGGAGGAGCAAGAAATATATAATTCCATCTGATATAAAGGTAAAGTCCTTCATTCCACAATTCTTCCTTTATTCTATCCATTATAGCAGAAGATCCATTCCATGGACAAAGAGGTTCTTTTGTTTTCCTATCTTTTACCAATTCTATACATCCAAAAAGCCCAGCATTTCTTACATCTCCAACACAAATATGATTCATCTTTATCTTTTTTAGGTATTCGGTCAGAAGATTTCCCATTGCCCTTGCATTCTCTATAATCCCTTCTTCTTCATACGCCTCGATAGTAGCTAAGGCAGCTGCACAAGCCAATGGATGACCACTATAGGTAAGTCCACAGTAAAGCATTTTATCTTCAAAATACTCTGCTATCTTGCTTGAAACTGCAACAATACCCAGAGGAACATAGCCAGAATTACACCCTTTTGCCATGGTCATAATATCAGGTTCTATACCATACAAGTTTACACCAAACCACTCGCCAGTTCTCCCAAATCCAGTCATTACTTCATCTGCGATTAGTAATATTCCATATTCATCACAAATTTCTCTGATTCTTTTCATGTATTCAACAGGTGGTATGAAAATCCCGTTACTTCCTGTTATTGGTTCAATTATCATAGCTGCAATTGAATCTGGGTTTTCAAACTGGATTATCTCTCTCACATGCTCTGCACATTCGATATGGCATTGAGGATACTCTTTGTCAAAGGGGCATCGATAACAGTACGGATCTAATACCCTTATAATTCCATTTAAGGCTGGCTCAGCTGCAAATCTTCTTGGATCACCGCTCACCGAGATAGCACCAAAGGTGGCACCGTGATACGAACGATAACGTGCAATAATTTTTTGTTTCCCTGTGAAAAATCTAGCTATTTTTATAGCGTTTTCATTAGCATCTGCACCACTTGTAGTAAAAAAACACTTAGAAATATTTGAAGGAGTAATTTCCACTATCTTTTTTGCCAGCTTTGCTCGTGCTTCATTACCAAATGATGGTGCAATATAACATAGTTTTTCCGCTTGTTCTTTTATCGCTTTGATTACCTTAGGATGGTTAAATCCAATATTTAAATTGACTAATTGCGAAGCAAAATCCATATACCTATTTCCTTTGTCATCCCAAAAATATATTCCTTCACCTTTTACTATGTTAATTGGATTTACCTTTGATTGAACAGACCATGGAAACAGTACATAATCGCGTTCATTTACATGTTGTTGTTGCCTAATGTCCATTTTAAAAATATTTCACCCCTTGAGCTTATTTCTTATCCCGCAATGTTATATGCAATAGCGGCATTACCCGCTACAGACTTTATCAAATCATCTATCTTAACGCGGTCATATGGCGTATGCGCATACTTTTCTTCCATACAAGAATATCCAATAGTAGGAATACCAAGCACACCAGTAACATAACTTGCATCTGTCCCAAAATCCCATTTGCCAAAACCTGGATTTTGTCCTATCTGTTTCAATGCCTCAACTGCTTTTATTACAAATGGATGGTCTGGCTCAACATACCATGGCATCATATATTTTTCACATTCTTCAGAATATCCTTTATACGAAGTCTCAACAACCTTTCTTATCCTGACCTCTGCATTGAAATTTGGCACACTTTGTTTTAACATATCTAATATTTGTTGAATTTGGCTTAACACTTCTTCTTTTGTTTCGCCAGGAACAATTCGCCTATCTACACAAAGTGTACACCTATCCGGTATTATAGATAATCGTCCTGGACTGCAGCTAATTATAGTAGGCGCTATCGTGGATTGACCCAAAAATTCATGTTTCGGCAAATTTTTGGCTAATTTCTGAATTTCAGTTATTACAGGAACCATAAGAGTTATAGCATTTATACCCCGCCAAGGAGCGCTTCCATGACTTGTTCTACCCTTTGTTACTATTTCCAACTCTATCCTTCCCCGATGCCCCAAATATATGTCCATTGAAGTAGCCTCAGAAGAAACCATAAGATCAAATTTAATGCCTTTTTGGGCAAATGTTTTATCACATAAGTATCTCATACCAAACATCTCAGCCGGTTCTTCTTGAACCACTCCTGTGAATATAAAATCTCCCTTTAGTTTTATACCAAGCTTTTTCAGTACTCCACCTGCATAGATTTGAGCCGCTAAGCCACCCTTCACATCACTTGCTGCCCTACCATGAATGTAACCATCAGCTATTATGCCGCCATAAGGTGGATATTCCCAGTTTGACTCATCACCGGGGTCTACATGATCCATATGTGAGTTGAACATTATGTTAGGTCCATTGCCAGTACCTTTAATTATGCCAACCACATTCCCTATATCATCTATGAAAACTTCATCATAACCCAGTTTTTTCATCTCGTTCAAGCACAACTCTGCCACATCACCCTCACTACCACTAAGGCTGGGAGTTTGAATAAGTTTTTGCGCAAAAGCAATCACATCTTCTTTGAAATCATTACTACATCTGATAATCTCAGTCCAAATCATTTTTAACCAACCCCTTCCCATTATTTTTTGACAAATTATTTTTAATCACACCACCATCAGATTTTTTCTTTTCAAAAATTTACCATATCCTTTTTGTCCCACAAGCTTTCCATCTTTTATTACTACTTCACCTCTAACAATAGTTGCCACAGGCAAACCGGTTATCCTAAAACCTTCATAAGGTGTATAATCAACATTTTCGTGTAGCAACTCTTTAGTGACTCTCCTTTCAATACTTGGATCAAATATAACCAGATCAGCATCACTTCCTATTGCGATGGTCCCTTTTTGTGGATATAAGCCAAATATCTTAGCCGGGTTTGTGGAAATGATTTCTACAAATTGCTGAAGTGTAATGCGCTTTGTCATTACCCCATAGCTAAATAACAATGCAAGTCTTAGCTCAATCCCTGGAGCTCCATTTGGTATCTTATCAAAAGAATCTTTGCCAAGGTCTTTTTGCCCTTTCAAAAAAAATGGACAATGATCAGTTGAAACTACCTGAAGCTGCCCACATTTTAGCCCTTCCCATAAAGCCTGAAGATGTTCTGATGATCTCAAAGGCGGAGACATAACATACTTCGCGCCATTGAAGCCTTCTTCTTCATATCTTTCTTCACTTAGCAACAGATACTGTGGACATGTTTCGGCCATAATTGGTAATCCCCGATTTCTCGCATATGTGACCTCTTTTAACGCTTCCATACAGCTCAAATGCACAATATACAATGGTGCATTAGCAAACTGGGCAATCTTTACGGCCCGACTCACAGCTTCCCATTCTGCAATAGTTGGTCTACTCAGAGCATGAAATTTAGGATGAGTCTTACCTTCTCTTATGAACTTCTTTACTAAATAGTCAATTATATAAAAATTCTCCGCATGGACGCAAATTAACCCACCTTCTTCTTTTGCTAAAAGCAAAGCTTTTAAAAGTACATCATCATTCACTCGCAAACCTTCATATGTCATAAAAAGCTTAAAACTTGGATAACCTTCTTTAATGAGTTCTTTCATTTCATCAAGTATCTCATCATTCATATCTGTAATTGCAATATGAAATCCGTAATCTATAAAAGCTTTGCCTTGCGCTTTATTGTGCCAAATCTCCAATGCCTTTTTTAATGACTCCCCTTTTGACTGAAGAGCAAAGTCAATAATAGTTGTCGTTCCACCATATGCTGCAGCTACTGTTCCTGTTTCAAAATTGTCACTCGATACTGTTCCACCAAATGGCATGTCTAAGTGCGTATGCACATCTATAGCTCCCGGAAAAACATATTTATCAGTCGCGTCAATAACGTTTCCAGCACTATTAGAATCGATTTCTTTGGCTATTTCTATAATTTTTTCGTTTTTTATTCCTATATCAGCTTTATAAACATCTGTTGCAGTAACTATTATTCCGTTTTTTATAACCATATCATAAGCTTTCATATTTGCCCTCATCTCCTTTGTTCTAAAATCTCAAAATTTAATAAGTTTCACCTGCCTTAGCATAAGCATCCTCTTTGCTCATATTTATTTCTTCAATTTTCTTTTCTCCAACCATCAGAATGTAATATATAATACCAGATATAAAGAATCCTACAAACCATGCATAATCATATAAAGTCTTTAACTGTGGAATAACTCTTCCTATAATTCCCACTAATATTCCAATTACTAGTGCGATAATTGCTCTTGAATTATATCCATTAGAATAACTATATCTGCCATTTAGTCTAAAAAGTTCACTAACATCGATATTAGTATTTCTGATCAAGTAATAATCCACGATCAATATACCAGCTATAGGTCCTAAGAAAGCAGCATATCCGTTTAACCAACTAAAAATGTAGGTGCTATAGTCTGACAATAATTTCCATGGCATTATTATTATCCCAATAATTCCGGTAACAATAGCTCCTTTTTTGAAGTTCAAAATTTTGGGAAATAAGTTAGTAAAATCATAAGCCGGTGACACAACATTTGCTGCAATATTGGTAGTAAGAGTAACAATACTCACAACAAATGCACTAACAAGTGCCACAATAGGATTATTAAACTTTGATATCAATGTAACTGGATCCCAAATAGCTTGCCCATACACAACAGCGCTCGCTGAAGCAACAACCACACCTATAAATGAAAAGAATGTCATTGACAACGGTAACCCTATTGCCTGTCCCACAGCTTGAGATTTTTGATCTTTTGCAAACCGCGTAAAATCAGGAATGTTTAAGGAGAGTGTTGCCCAAAATCCTATTACACCAGTTAAAGATGGAATAAAGAACTTAAAAAACTCTCCAAATGTTTTAAACTTTGAAGGCTGGGAAAGTAAGTTGCCCAAGCCTTTTGCTGCAAAGATCGCCCATGCCAACAAAGCTAAAGAGGCTATAATCAATATTGGCGCAGAAAAACTTTCGAATCTTTTTACCATCTCCATTCCCTTTAATACAATCCACATATTCAAAATCCAAAACACGATGAAACTAATCCATATACCAAGTGAAAAGCCTTTCCATCCAGGTACTACCTCACTAATAAAAGCATTTAATGCTTCACCACCAATCCACGTTTGAATACCAAACCACCCGCACGCTACAATAGCGCGCATGATAGCTGGAATGTTTGCACCCTTTACCCCAAAAGCCAATCTTGCAAATACTGGAAAGTTAATTCCATACTTTGTTCCTGGATGACCATTCAAGATCATAGGAATAAGTACAATAACATTTCCCAAGAAGATGGTAAATATTGCTTGTTTCCAACTCATACCACCAGCAATTAATCCTGATGCTAACATAAAAGTCGGGATACATATGCTCATTCCAAGCCATAAAGCAACATAGTGATAAGTAGTCCATGTTCTTTGATTTTCAGTTGTAGGAGCTAAATCCTCATTGTAAAGTTCTCTATCATAATTCTGTTCCTTTAACATTTTTACAAACCTCCCTTTTAAAATACTAAAGGCGCCAACAAGAGGGTATATTATCCCTCTCTGCTGGCGCCTTTGCCAACTCTTGATTTTATTTTAGCCTTTCTTCTTCTTTTTGTCATCGTACAGAAAGTATTAATTATTCATATTCATTCTCCTTCATTCTGTATGAATCTAAAAACTTGTTTACCTCTAATGCTAGTTTTAAATTAAATCTATTTTCACTGTTTGAAATCTCAATACCCAAAATTTCTTCAATCTTTTTTAATCGATACATAAGAGTACTCCTGTGAATAAACATCTTTTTTGCTGAATGTACCATATTGCAATTTTCATCTAAAAAAACCTCCAATGTTTTTAAAAGTTCTGTTTGATTTTCTTCATCATACTTTTTTAATGGTCCTAACATTTGTTTGCAAAATTCTTCCAACTTTTCTTTGTGTCTCTCAAATTCATACAACAGGCAAAAGACTCCCATTTCTGAATAATAGGCAATTGAATTGCCTCTTTTTATACAATGTGCGAACTTCAGAGCCTTTTCAGCCTCTTTAAAACTTTTCTGCATTTGACTAATCTCAGAATAGCACTTGCCAACACCTATGCTCACGGTAAGTGGTTTTAACCTTTGACTTATTCTTTCTTTAATAGTGTTTAGAATAGGTCTCAGTGAAAATTCACTTTGGTTTTCTAAACATCTCACCATTAAGATGATAGAATCTTTTTTGAATATCCAAAGAAATTTTTTATTAAACTCTTCGAATGTATTAGTTACAATCTGCTGTAATTTATACTTTATTTCGGTAATTGTTTGCTCTTCTTTTATGTCATGTTTTTTTAAAAATTCTCCAAAGTTATCTATATCAACTATTACAATACAATGTCTTTGGTCCAGTTTATATCCGTAGTATTCAGCTTTAGAAAATAAAATTTCATTCTCGTTAGCATCAAAATCACCGAATAAAATATTCTCAAGCAGTTCGTTTTTATTTCTCTCTTCTATCCGCCTTTTTATAATATAGTCACAAATCTCTTTAGTAACCTCAACAAGTTTTACATCCCAAGGTAATTTAAAAAGAGGAAAGTCCAAACTTTCCGCACATTTAGCAACCTCGAAAGGAATATCGTCAATATACGGTCCTACATTTATAACTAATCCAGCCAAATTTTTTTCATTTATTTTTTGAATTAACTTAATCCATTTCTCGGCATCATTCCTTATGTAAAGTCCTGTTGTGAAGAGCAACTCCCCACCTTGAACATATTCAGCAACCTCAGGAACATCTGATATATGAATCCATGTCAAATTTCTATCAAGACCATTCTCACCAGCAACTAATCTCAAATCTTTCAAGGCAGGCAAAGAGAGAATCTCTTTGCATTTAATCATAATGTCTTCACCTTCTGATTAAACCTAAAATTAGGTTTTCATTTTAAAAATATCCTTTTGTAAATTTCATATATACCAGTCTCATTAATTGGTTTACTACTATTCAAAATATTTGGTGAACTAAATGCAATCGTAGTGTAATGTTTAAGTTCCTCGTCTGTAAACTTAAGGATAACAATTTTGTCTTTTATCAAATTATCTATTATATTCTCCAACTCTTCTATGCTTCTTAAACCCAACAGTCCCAATACATTCAATACCTTATCTTTTTCCGAATCAAGATAAAATCTAAGAAATTCTGAAATTAATATACCATTAGCTCTTCCATGGGGAATATCTTTATAATAGGTCAAAGGATAACCCATTGCATGGACAAAAGATGTGCCTGTATGAGCAATTACTATCCCTCCTAACAAAGAGGAAAAGAGTAGCATTTCTCTGGTTTGTATATCAATTGTACCTTTTTCTATATCCTTTAGTGACTTTCCTAAATACTTTAAGCCATTTTCTACAAATCCCTGGTATAAGATATTATACTTTTTTGAAAAATATCCCTCTACCAAATGTGAAAAAGCATCTAACATAGTATCAACTGTAACTTCATATGACAAACTTAAAGTATATCGTGGATCTAACAAAGCTACTACAGGGAAATTGTGTTGATTATAAAAATTCTTTTTTGTACCATCTTTATGAGAAGTTAAGATTGAATAAGGAGTAACTTCACTACCTGTGCCTGCTGTAGTTGGTATAGCTATGATAGGTAAAGGCATATTGCTTATCTTTTTTGAAAATAGTTCTTCAGCCTCGAATCCATTTGTCA
Organism: Caldicellulosiruptor changbaiensis; assembly: GCF_003999255.1. Lineage (GTDB taxonomy): Bacteria > Bacillota > Thermoanaerobacteria > Caldicellulosiruptorales > Caldicellulosiruptoraceae > Caldicellulosiruptor > Caldicellulosiruptor changbaiensis. Next base: position 393,689 of record NZ_CP034791.1, on the reverse strand, counting down.
CCATCGCAGCTACTGCTTTAGCAGCATCAATTACAGACCCCCCACCTATCGCAATTATAAAATCTGCCTTTACCTTTTTTGCTTTTTCTGCTGCCATATCAACATTTTCAAAGTCTGGATTGCTCTTTACCCCATCAAAGACTTCATACTCTATTTTATTTTTTTCAAGCACAGCCTCGACATCTTGAAGCGAACCATTTAACCTTGAGCTTTTTCCAGTAATAATAAATGCCTTTTTACCTATTGAAAAAACCTCCGGATTTTGCATAATGCAATTTTGCCCAAAGATAATTTTTGTAGGAATGTAATAAAATGAATTTATATTCACTTTGGCTAACCTCCTTTTTGTTAAATATTGGTATATTAAAGTCATATTTCAATCCAACTTAGTTATACTTTTGCTATCAAAAAAGACAAAAATATCTCTCTTTCAAACTCTTCTTTTTGTTGAGCAATTTTTGATTAAATTTTTTAAGAGTATAATGTAAAATATCTAACACGAATTAATCAGGCTATACGAAGTCCAGCTGAATCAGATTTTAGTCGAACGAAGTGCACCGGATAACCGGCGTTATATCACCTGACCGAAATGAGGGCAAGGAGAAACACAACCGAGTGTTCCCCACCAGTGAAGTTGGTATCATTATCTCTTTCACCAGTATAAAATATTGTTCTTTTATTGCGAACTCAAACATACTTCTTTTATCCATCGAACTTAGAAAAACCATTGTTACTGTATTCATCAAGTAATATTGCTTTTTTCAATTTCATAATTTTTAATTTTATAATGACCACATAATTCCTTCAAAATTTCTTCACTCATTTTCTCCCCTCCTATATCCTCCGTAAGATATCTCTTAACACTCTTGATCATCTCTAAACTAGTATCAACCAAATACATAATACTGCTTGATGTTTATACATAACTTGGGATATAAAATTTATAGTTGGTGTTCCTTAAGAAACTTTAAAGTTTCTTTTTGTTTATCAATATCTATATAAAACAGAATCTGCACAAAATAAAATGTCTTTAATTGCTATACCACTTTGGTTAGGCGAGTATCCTGGCAACTGAATAATTTCCAATTCTGTTTCATCAAAAAATAATTTTCTTCCGTCATTTCTTAGTAACATAATCAACCGCGGAAGGTCTTGCCATTAAGAATTTATTTTTTTTATCTTTAATAGTACTTGCCTCTGAAAAGAAACACAATGGCCTAAATAAGACATTCTGTTAAACCAGCTTCTATTTCATGAGCTTATACTTTTGCACGTATTTTTTCTTTCAAATAAGAGTTCCCTCCACAATGGTCTGGATAAGAATGTATATTTATTAAGGCTTTTGGGTAAAAACTTACTTTACTCCAAGATTTTTAGTATTTTCCTGGCTGTATCATCATCTAATCCCCTATCTAAAAGAATAATCTTTTTACCATCTTTAATACTTCCAATATTTGTTGAGTTTAGTATACAATATACTTCATTTATCTGTTTTAAGTCCATTTAAAACACCTCATAATACATGACAATGCGACATTTTGGACTTATACCTCCTTCAATTCTTCTCCCCCTAAGCTACCCCTTTTTTGCTTGTTGCAATAGACTCTTTAGGATGATATAATAGTAATTGCCTATCTCAATGCCAAAAAAGTGAAAGAGAGGTATAAAAGCTATTATGTTTTAAAAAGCCATATGAAATTAAAAAAGGCAAAGGTACCTCTTCTCCGAGGCACCTTTGCCATCGGTTTGTTTATTTTTTTATATCTTGTATTATAAAGGTGTCTATTTTAATGTCAATAGCGAACATATATTTGTTATTACTTTATATCAATTACCGTATACCTCTTCTTCTACGCTTAAGACACCTTGTGATGAGGTGCCTGTAGATGTCTCATTTTGGTGTACATTTGCCTGTGTTGAACTGTCATCTTCTGAAATTTGTTCATCTGAAGATTGAACGGGTGGTTTTTCATCTATTTTTTCCTGTTGCGTACCAACAGCCTGGGTACCACCAGTGTCTTTCTGCTCTTCCATCACCGTAGGTTCAGTATTTTGTGAGGGAGATTGTGTATTGACAGTTAGATTTTGAGGGTTATTCATTTCATTTACCTTCAGAATATTGTAAAATTTTGATTCCAATGTTGTTGTCTGAGGTTTGGTAACCAGTTGCGAATTCTCTGAAGACTTTATATTTTTGTAATTATAACTTTTATACACCACATATGGCTTTGTAAAGTTATGTTTTATTCCTCTCTCACTCACAATCTTATCCATAATTCCTTTAAAAATCTTTACTGCAGGATTTGTTCCATCAAGATAGTCCAAAGACCTTGGCTCATCTTCACCTACCCACACACCTAAAACATAATCGGGGGTATATCCTACAAACCACCTGTCTTTGTTATCGTCAGTTGTACCTGTTTTGCCTGCAACAGGATAATCAAAGCTCGTACCAATGGTTATCCCTGTTTTTACAACACTCTGAAGCATATCAGTCAAAAGCTGCGCATTCTTTTCTTCCATCACTCTTTTGCTCTCATAACTGTACTCATAAATAGTATTGCCGTATCTATCCTCTATTTTTGTGATAAAATGTGGTTTTTTATATACTCCTCCATTTGCAACTGCTGCAAATGCAGCCGTCAGTTCAATTGGTTTTACTCCATAGGTAAAACCACCAATTGCAATGGACAAGTTGTTTTTGTCTTCCTCGGTCAAAGTAGTAAATCCAAATTTTCGGAGATTTTCATAAACATTTTGAACACCCAACTTGTATGCAAGCTTTACCGCCGGCACATTAGCTGACCACACAAGAGCCTGTCTAAGTGTCATATAACCTTTGTAACTGCTATAGCCAGTTTTATTTGCATACCAGTTTTTAGGTGCATATCCACCAATGGAGAAAGGTGCATCTAATACAATGCTCCATGGGCTATAACCTCTTTCTAAAGCTAAGGCATAAACAGCAATAGGCTTTATTGCAGAGCCTGGCTGGCGTACAGACATGGTAGCTCTGTTAAAAACTCGGACTGCATTCATATTCCCTCTGCCACCCATTATACCTTTTACAGCCCCTGTTCTAAAATCAATCAACACAGCTGCTGCTTGGGGCTGGGGAATTCCATTTTTGTCATAAAACCTAACTGTAGGCATATACCTTGAATCTGAAAAAACTTGCTCCATCGCGCTTTGAATACTACTGTCCAATGTTGTGTAAATCTTAAGTCCTCCCCCATAGACCAAGTCCTCTGCCTCTTCTTTTGTAATTCCCCTTTGTCTTTGAAGTATTTCAATGGCCTCATCTATAACAGAATCCACAAAATAAGGATGTTTGTATGGAAGTAAATTTCTGCTGTTATTTTTTGCATACACAAGCTTTTGATTAATTGCTTGATAATATTGTTTTTCAGTAATATACCCTAATTCTAACATCTTTTTTAATACAAGTTCTTGCCTTTTCTTTGCATGTTCAGGGAACTTAAATGGATTGTAGTAAGAAGGATTTTTTGTTATCCCGGCAATCAGCGCACATTCAGCCAAAGATAATTTTGAGACATCTTTGCCAAAGTAAGTATATGCAGCAGCTTGAACACTATAGGCACCACTTCCAAGGTTTATTGTATTTAAATACTCTTCTAAAATCTGCTGTTTTGTAAGTCTCTTTTCCAGCTGAACTGCTAAATACTGCTCTTGTATCTTTCTTTTAAATGACTTTTCAAACATCAAAAGCTTATTTCTCACAAGCTGCTGGGTTATTGTGCTTGCACCCTCTGATAAGCTTCTTCTTTGAAGATTATGGATAAAGGCCCCAATAATTCTTTTTATGTCAATCCCATTGTGATACCAAAATCTTTCATCCTCAATTGCAATAAAAGCATTTATAAGGTCTGTGGGAATTTGATTATACGAAACTCTAATACCACTTTGCCCCCTGTTTAAAGTAGCTACCTCTTTTCCCATTTCATCAAATACTATGGTAGTACTATTTATTGTATCTTCTGCAATCTCATCCAAAGTTCCAGGGGGAATGGCCTTAATATAAGCTGCAATTGTTCCACCTACAGCTCCGATAGAAAATATCATTAGCGCTGCTAAGGTAAACGCCAAAGATTTAAAAAAAGTTTGTAGAGGCCTTTTTCGTCCCTTCACTTTGCCTTCCCCCTTTTCGTGGAAAGCCCAAAGTTGTTATCAATTTTTCTATTGAAAAATTTTAAGATGTATATCACAAAATTTCAATTTCTAATTTGAAATAATATGGACTTTATGGTTAAATTTACACAGAAAAAGCTTTTACTCAAATCTTCAAAACGACTTGAAAATTTATTTTTTTTAATGTAGAATTATGATATAAAAGAGTTGACAAATAATAAGAAAGGTTTTAGACCTTAATACTTTCTTAATTCGAAGGACGATGAATTTATGCACAGAGGTTGAAAACCCCTCGGTGGAATTCGCTCACTGTAAGGTTATCAAACCTTGCATAGTTAGGCGCCAAAACAATGGTGTGCATAAAGGAGTTAACTAACTAAAAAGAATTAGAAAGTATTCCCCAAAGCGTTAGCAGAGGGGAGAGAGGGTGTGGGGTTACACCCAGTTAGGCTGAATGTAGCCTAACAAAGAATAGTGTCTAATAAAATTTTTAACAAGATTTTTAATACATTAATCACTATTTATAACTTTGCTATTTCCTTTGTTTATGTTAAAAGGGAGTAGCACCACAAAAGCCTTATCCTCAACATTCGCGAGAAGGTTTTTTTACCTTCTCTGGGGATAAGGGCCCATCAAAAGACGTGGGCGTGCGAGACTTTTAACATGTGATGTTAAGTGTCACATGTTAAAAGTCTTTTTTATTTGCCCATAAAAACTTTTGGCAATACTCATAATATACTGTTGCAAAACTTTCAAAAAAACTGTCTGAGGAGGTGTTTTGGAACTTTGATCCAACAAAGTTTTAATTTTCATTCAAAGAGCATTGAGGAAGTGATTGAAAATCTAAAAACAAGTCCAAATGGTCTTGCTTTTGACGAAGCTGAGCAAAGACTAAAACTATATGGAAAAAACATTATTGAAGAAGGAAAGAAAAAGTCAATATTTTCCCTTTTTGTGGAACAGTTTAAAAATGTAATGGTACTTGTATTAATTGCTGCAGCCATAATCTCAATCTTTCTTGGCGAGGCTGCGGATGCTGCAATAATTATTGCTGTTTTGATTATTAACGCTGTCTTTGGAGTTGCACAAGAGCTAAAAGCTGAAAAGGCCATAGAAGCACTTAAAAAACTCAATATGCCTTATGCAAAGGTTTATAGAAATGGTCATCTTATGCAAATCAAGACAGATGAGCTTGTAGTCGGAGATATAGTTGAAATTGAGGCAGGAGACATTGTTCCAGCAGATTTAAGACTTGTTGAGAGTTACAACCTAAAAATAGACGAGTCCGCTTTAACCGGCGAATCTATTCCTGTTGAAAAAGATGCAAATGCAATCTTAGACCAATCTTCGCCTATTGCAGAAAGAACCAATATGGCTTTTATGGGTACAGTTGTCACATACGGTCGGGCAAAAGGTGTAGTTGTTGCAACAGGTATGAAAACAGAGATAGGCAAAATTGCCAACTTTGTGAATATCCAATCTAACATAGAGACTAAAACACCCCTTCATGAAAAGTTAGAAGAAATCGGAAAGTATCTAACTGTGGGAATCTTAGCAATTGCATTTATTGTCTTTATCACAGGAGTTCTTTACAAAAGAGATGTATTTGAGATGTTTTTAACAGCAGTATCATTAGCTGTTGCTGCAATTCCCGAAGGTCTTCCTGCAATTGTTACCATTGTGCTTGCAATTGGTGTGCAAAAAATGGCAAGAAGAAATGCTATTATCAGAAGGCTTTCTTCAATAGAAACTCTGGGAAGAGTAGAGGTCATCTGCACAGATAAAACTGGTACTCTTACACAAAACAAGATGAATGTTGTAAAAATTTATTGCAACGATAATTTATCAGATAATCTCGACCTTGAAGACACAACCACAAAGATTTTATTCAGGATAATGGCTCTTTGCAACGATGTCAAAATGGAGTTAATAGACAAACAGCCAAAATTTATTGGAGACCCAACAGAAACTGCGCTTGTAAAATTTGCTTATGAAAAGGGACTCAACAAAAATGCTATTGAGAAAGTAATGAAGCGTGTATATGAAATACCATTTGACTCTACAAGAAAGATGATGACAACAGTTCATGAGGTTAAAAATGACCAAAACCTTGTGGTTTTTTCAAAAGGTGCTGTTGATGTGATAATTGACAAATGCAGATTTATAATGATAAAAGATGAGATACTTCCTCTTGATGAAAAAGCTATTAACAAAATTTTGCAGGCAAATAAAGAAATGTCTTCAAATGCCTTAAGAGTCTTAGCTTTTGCTTATAAAGAAATAGATGAAACTCAGCTTCAAAACAAAAACACAATTGAAGATAATCTAATTTTTGTCGGACTTGTTGGCATGATTGACCCACCTCGAAAAGAGGCGTATGATGCTGTCAAGGTTTGCTATGATGCTGGAATTTTGCCTGTTATGATAACAGGTGACCATAAAGACACAGCTTTAGCTATTGCAAAAGACTTGAAAATAATTGATACAAATAAAGCCGAAAACCTTCAAGTTTTGACAGGCACTGAAATTGAGAAGTTAGACCATGAGACTTTAAAAGAAAAAGTAAAAGAGGTACGAGTATATGCAAGAGTTTCTCCTGAGCACAAATTGAGAATAGTCAAAGCATGGAAAGACCATGGTAAAATAGTTGCAATGACAGGTGATGGTGTCAATGATGCCCCTGCTTTGAAAGCGGCTGACATTGGAGTTGGAATGGGAATTACAGGAACTGATGTTACAAAAAGTGTTTCTGATATTATTCTGGCTGATGACAACTTTGCAACAATTGTTGCAGCAGTTGAGGAAGGAAGAAAGATATATGATAACATCAGAAAAGCAATACAGTTTTTGCTGTCATCAAACATTGGTGAGGTTGTCACGCTGTTTTTGGCAACCCTTTTGAATTGGACAGTATTGTACCCTATACACATCCTTTGGGTAAACCTTGTGACTGACACTTTCCCAGCTTTGGCACTTGGCGTAGAAAAGGCAGAAAGTGATGTTATGAAAAGAAAACCTAAAAAGTCTTCTGAGAATATCTTTGCAGGTGGTCTTGGCTTTTCGATTCTCTATCAAGGCCTTTTAAAGGGCCTGATAACACTTTTGGTATTTTTTATTGGAAGCAAATTCTATGATACAAAGGTTGCTATAACTATGACATTTATGACATTAAGTCTTATACAGCTTACCCATGCCTACAATGTTCGTTCAAATATAAATTCATTGTTTAAAATGGGGGTGTTTTCTAATAAATATCTAAATCTTGCGTTTATTGCTTCATTTGCACTTCAAACCGTGGTTTTAGTAGTTCCTCAGTTGAGAGAAATATTTAGGCTTGCTGTTTTAAGTTTTACTCAATGGACAATTGTAATTCTGGCTTCAATTTCCATAATACCCATTGTAGAAGTAGTAAAATATATAACTCGCCACTTTTTTGTAGATGAACATAAAGGAAATTAGAAAAAACTTTTATAGGTTTTAAAAAGTTACTTTTGCTTGACATTTTTTGTATTAACGTAGTACTCTTTATTTATCCAAAAGAATAAAATCACTACAAAAGAAAGGGATGGCACAAAGTGGTAGTTGGATATGTTATAAAACTCATTGCTTCCTTAGTTGTAATCCTATTTGGATGTACCTTTTTCACCAATGCGGTTGAATGGTTTGGCAAAAGGATGAACTTAGGACAGGGGGCAGTTGGAAGTATCCTGGCAGCGGTTGGAACTGCTCTGCCCGAGACCATAATACCTATTATTGCAATTCTGTTTGCCAAAGGAGAAAGCTCACATGATGTTGGTATTGGGGCAATTGCCGGCGCCCCTTTTATGCTCGGTACTTTGGCCTTTTTCATAACTGGACTTGCTGTAATAGTCTACACTCTTTTTAGAAAAAGGACATTGAAGATGAATGTTGACTTGAGTGTATTTGAGCGTGACCTTACTTATTTTCTCATTGTATATGGAATTGCAGTTTTGACAACATTTATTCACAATCATAAAGTTATAAGAAGAATAATTGCAATTGGATTGTTTGTAGCTTATCTTATATATGCAAAAAAGACACTTGCAGATGAGAGTGATAATGATGAAGGACAAGAGTTAGAACAACTTTACTTTACAAGGTTTTTAAAACTTCCTAATAACCTTTTGTGGATATTGATACAGCTATTATTTTCCCTTTTCTTGATAATTTATGGCGCTCATTTATTTGTTGATTATGTCCAAAAGGTTGCGATGCTGATTGGTGTGCCTGCATTAATACTTTCAATAATCATTACACCTATAGCAACAGAGCTACCTGAGAAACTAAATTCTATTATCTGGATTGGAAAGAATAAAGACACTCTTGCCCTCGGAAATATCACAGGTGCAATGGTATTTCAATCCTCTGTTCCAGTTGTGTTTGGAATAATATTTACACCATGGAATTTAAAAGGTATAACAATGGTTTCAGCTATTTTGGCATTTATGTCTGCTCTTTTAAATCTTACATGGGTTAAGATTAAAAAATCTGTAAATCCAATTGCACTTTTGTTTGGTGGGGTTTTATACTTGATCTTCTTAGGATATATCTTTTTATAATCTTTTGAATAGATTTTTCCAACTAAATGAGTTATAATTATAGTCAAGTCGTATTTTAACTTTCGTGAGGAGATAAAAATGAGTGATAGAGAAATCTTAGAGCTTATCTTACAAAAGGTTGAAACCTTGGACCAAAAGATTGACAGGCTTGAGGCAAGGCTTGACAGACTTGAAACGAAAGTCGAAAGCCTTGAAAAGAGAGTGGAAAACCTTGAAAAGAGAGTTGATAGTCTCGAAAAGAGAGTTGAAAAATTAGAACTTCAAGTTGCAGAAAATACTCAAATCTTAAAAGCATTAGAACATTTAGCACAGGTAAACAAAGCTGAACATGACAACTTTACTCACCAGCTTGCAAGGATGGAAGGTTTGTTAAACTCTGTAATTTCAAATAACAGCAAAGAACATCAAGCTCTATTTAAACAAACTGAGGAGAATACTCAAAAAATTGTAAAACTCGAAAAGGATATGACAATTATTGAATCTGTATGTGGGAAGAATATGCAAGACATCGCATTTTTAAAGGGTGTGAAAATTTAGAAGATACATAAATCTTAAAGCAGTAAAGGCTCTCTGCAGAGAAGCGGAGAGTCTTTTTTGTTGAAACACTTATATTTGTTAACTCAGATATTCTGAACAAGCCAAATGATTCTCCACTGTGATTTGAATAGCTTTTACAAATGACCAGTCAATATGCACATCTCATCTTTGGAATCGTGGTAAATTGCTGTTTTCTCAATGCCCAAGTGTGCACCACAGCCTGTGATAAGCAAGAATCTTATTAAAGCTTGTATGTGATAGCTAAAAGAAGATATTCAAACGAAACTGAGCAAAAAATAATTTAACAAATTGTTCACACATTATGTTATAGTTTATACTATAATTAAAACTGTACAACCATATACATTGTCAATCTGAGGAGGGATAATTTTTGATAAAGGTCGAACACTTAACTAAAAAGTATGGCCAGCACTATGCAATTCACGACATCTCATTTGAAGTGCAAAAGGGGGAAATTGTTGGTTTTCTGGGTCCAAACGGTGCTGGAAAGTCTACCACCATGAATATCATAACAGGGTATTTATCACCCACAGAAGGAACAGCCTACGTTGACGGATTTGACATCTTAGAAGAGCCCGAAGAAGTGAAAAAAAGAATTGGATACCTTCCTGAAAACCCACCGCTTTATATGGACATGACTGTGCAAGAATACCTTGATTTTGTGAGCGACATTAAAAAGGTAGATAAAAAAGAGAAAAAAAGAAGCATAGACAAGATAATGGAAACTGTTGGCATTGCCCACGTGAGAAACAGGCTCATAAAAAATCTCTCTAAAGGCTACAAGCAAAGAGTTGGACTTGCCCAGGCTTTGATTGGAAACCCACCTGTTTTGATTCTGGACGAACCTACAATCGGACTTGACCCAAAGCAGATAATTGAGATTAGGTCTGTTATAAAGAATCTTCGAAGTGAACATACAATAATCTTGAGCTCACATATCCTGCCAGAGGTAAGCGCAGTGTGTGAAAGAGTTCTTATAATCAACAAAGGAAAGATAGTTGCAAGTGACACGCCTGAGAATCTGTCAAAAAGACTTACCCACGGAAGCAAACTACAATTGAGAGTATTAGGTCAAAGACAAAAGGTTTATGGAATACTTGAAAAGGTGCCAGGAGTAAAATACATAGAATTTATCGGTCCAAAAGAACCAAATACTGTTGAGGTCATTGTTGAATCAGAAAATGATATAGATATAAGGGCAGATATATTTTATGCGCTGAGCGAAGCAAAACTTCCTATTCTTATGATGAGAGCAGTTGACCTGACGCTTGAGGAGATATTCCTGCAGCTCACAACCGAGGAGAAGGAGGCTGAAGCTGTATGAGTGCAGTTTTGAAAAAAGAGCTAAAAATATATTTCTCAACACCAACAGGATATATATTCATGGGATTTTTCCTTTTGATTTCAGGATTTTTCTTTGCAGTGTCAAACCTTTTTCCAGCAAGCCCGAACTATACATCAGTGCTTGGTAACATAACGTTCATATTCTTAGTTGTTGTGCCAGTGCTTACAATGAGACTATTAAGTGAAGAAGCAAGAACAAAGACAGACCAGCTTCTTTTAACATCACCGCTGAAACTTACTGAAATTGTGCTTGGCAAGTATTTGGCTGCTGTTACTGTTTTTGTTATCACCATTGCCGTTACCATATTGTATCCCATAATACTTTCTTTTTACGGTGACATTCCCGTTGCAGAAACCTTGGGTGCATATATAGGATTTTTCCTTCTTGGCTGTTCATTTATCTCAATAGGTCTTTTTATATCATCACTGACAGACAACCAGTTCATTGCAGCTGTTGTGACATTTTCTGCTTTGCTTTTGACATGGGTTATAGATTGGCTGGAAAGTGCTCTTCCAACAGATAGAGTTGCAGGATTTGTATTTGTTCTAATCCTTGTAGGTCTGGTTTGCGCGTGGATTTACCTCACTATAAGAAATATAATCATTAGTGTATCAGCAGCAATTATAGGAGCAGGGTCATTTGTTGCAGTATACATCTTAAAACCAGAGTTTTACGACAATGCTATAGTTAGATTTTTCAAATGGTTTTCGCTTTTAAGTAGATATCAAAAATTCACAAACGGACTTCTGGATTTGTCATCAATAGTCTACTATCTATCTTTTATATTTGTTTTCATATTCCTCACAATAAGAGTACTTGAGAAAAGAAGATGGAGCTAAAAAAGGGGGAAGAAATGGTGAAGCTCGATTTAAAGAGTATAAAAAGCTCATTTAAGACAAGAAAGTTCAAATATGGCGGATACGCTGCTATGCTGACTGCATCTGTAATCGCTATCCTGATAGTTTTGAACCTTTTGGTTGGTCAAATTCCAGCAAAGCTTGACCTTACACACAACAGACTATACTCACTTTCAAAGCCCACAGTTGACCTTTTGAAAAATCTAAAAAAAGACGTTACAATTTATGCTCTTTTCCCGACCGGAAATGAAAACCCTGTAATATCTGAGTTTATCCAGAAATATGCTGAAAAATCCTCTCATGTAAAAATTAAATACATAGACCCTTATAAAAACCCAGGGTTTGTTAAAAAATATGACACAAGCGGTTCAGGAATTGATGAGGGATCACTCATTGTCGAAAGCGGTAGCAAGTTCAGAGTAATAAACAGATATGACATGGTTGATTATTCATACGATGAGCAGACAGGCGAATCAAACGTAACAGGTCTTACAATTGAACAAAAACTGACACCTGCGATACTTTATGTTACTTCTGAAAAAACACCTATTGTATATGAACTAAAAGGTCATGGAGAAGAGACATTTGTTGGACTTGGAATCTCAAGTGAGATTGAAGCTGCAAATTTTGAGATAAAGGATTTAAATCTTCTTACTGAAAAAAGTGTTCCACAGGATGCATCAGCTGTTGTAGTAATTTCACCAAAGACTGATATATCTGACATAGAGCTAAAGAAATTAAAAGACTATATAAATGGTGGCGGAAGAGTTCTATTTTTGATGGACCTTCTCAAAGATGAGCTTAAAAACTTCAACAGCCTTTTTGAAAGCTTAGGTGTAAGGCTTGAACATGGTGTTGTTATGGAAGGGGATAACAACTACAATGCAGGCAATCCTGTATGGATTTTACCAAAGCTTGAATCACATGATATTGTAAACCCAATAGACTTAAACAATATGTATATGCTCTTGCCAAGCGCTCAGGCAATTGTAGAGACAAAATTTAAGAAAAGAACAATAACTATTGAAAAACTTCTCACAACAACGTCAAATTCATGGCTCAGAAAAGATTTAAATTCAACCTCGCTATCTAAGGAAAAGGGCGATATAAGCGGTCCATTCACTTTGGCTGTTGCAATAACAGACAAAGCTGATGCTCTCAATACAAAGTTAAGGCCAAAAGATGCAAAGGTTGTGATAGTTGGCAATGCAACTTTTGCAAGTTTTCAGGTATCCAAGGGTGTGCCTGGAAACCTTAACTTTGTAGTAAACGCCCTTAATTGGCTTCAGGACAAAAAAGACAACCTGCAAATTCAACCAAAAGACCTTACAACCTTCAGGCTCAATATTAGTACAACACAGGCTATGGTCTGGGCAGCAATCACTGTTGTTGGAATACCAATTGTTATTCTGGTACTAGGATTAACTGTATGGCTGAGGAGGAGACATCTATGAGAAAGAAGAAAAACAGGCTTTTCACAATTGTATCAGTACTTTTGGTTTTGGTGCTTATAATTGGCGCGTACTTTTATGTAAGCTATGTGAACAAGAAAAAACAAGAGGCTGAAGAAAAAAAGTCCTCTTCAGCCTCTGTTACCATAACAAATTTTGATAGAAACAAGATTACAAAGATAGATATTAAGCACGATGGCATTCACCTTGTGCTCGAAAAGGTCAAAGACAAGTGGATTGTAAATGGAATCAACAACCCTCTTTATTTCGACCAGGACAAGATAGACGACATAGCCTTTTCATGCGCTCAAATGACAGCCGAAAAGGTTGCTGACACCAACCCCAAAGACCTTAAAAAATACGGTCTTGACAATCCAAAATCAATTGTTGAGGCAACACTCAGCGACGGTAAAAAAGTTACATTTTATCTTGGGTCAGAGACACCAATAACTTCCACTTATTATTTAATGAAAAAAGGTGACCCAAAAGTTTATGTTGTGTGGACAAACCATGCAGAAAATTTTACCATAAAACCTCAGAAGCTTCTGAGTGTTAAGATACCAGAGATTGATACTCAAAATATCACTTATGTAAAGCTTGTGAGAAAAGGACAGCCGACAATTGAAATAAAGAAAGTAGACGAAAAGAACAAAGAAGATAATGAATGGAAATACTATGTAAGGCTTTGGAACTTGGTTCAGCCATACAGCCAGCCAGTGGGAGTTGCAAGCGATAAGTTTTCAGAGTTCATTGAAAATGTTCCAAATTTCAGTCCTGAAGACATAGTTGGTGAAGATGTATACAATCCTAAGTACGGATTGCAGTCGCCAAGGATAGAGCTCATTGTAAAGGATAACAAAAACACTTTGCATCTTTTTGTCGGCAACAATGCAGATGACTCAACTGTTTACTGCAGAATGGCTGACTCGAAAGTTGTATTTACAATGTCAACTTACAAAACAGATTTCATGAATACCATAAAGCCTTTTGACCTCATAGAAAAGTTTGCTTATATTGTAAACATCGATTATGTTGACAAGATTGAAATCTTCACAAAAGAGAAGAAACACACCCTTATACTTGACAAAAAGCTAATCAAAAAAGCAAGAAGCGAAGAAGAAGCTGATGAGTACAAATATAACTTCCAGGCAGACGGTCGAAAGATTGACGAAGATACATTCAAAAAATTCTATCAGGAAATCATTGGCCTTCTAATTGACGGTGAAAACGACAAAAAGCCAACAGGCACACCCGAGGTTACCATGAAGTTCTATCTTGTCAACAAAAAGGTTGATGTGATGGAGTACATCCCTTACAACGACGACTTTTACATGGTTGTTCGAAACGGAAAGTCTGATTTTGTGATTGCAAAAGAGCAGGTTCAAAAGGTGCTAAAAGATTTAGAGGACCTGGTTGCAGGCAAGTATAAACCACCAGAAAATTAAAAGTTCAAAAAATGGGAGCTGTCACAGAAATAAGTTGGCAGCTCCTTATTTTTTTCCTTTTGTTTGATCTTAATATCCTTATATTGTTTTTAGTTTTTTGATATTGTATGTCTACATTTTGATAAAGTAAAATGAATAATGTACACAAAAACCACAGTAATTTTAAAACATGTGAGGTGGATTTATATGCTTGACAAAAATTACTATCAAAATCCAAAAATTCAGCATATAAACAGAGAAGAGTCAAGAGGTTCTTTTATACCTTTTGACAATCATCAAAAAGCTTTAGAAAATGAATGGGAGCTTTCAAATCTTTTTAGGCTACTGAATGGAAAGTGGTATTTTAAACTTTTTGATATGCCTTGCATGGTGACAGAGGATATTATCTTGGCAGATCCAAAAACCTGCGATTTTGACCAGATTATTGTCCCAAGTAACTTTCAGATGTTTGGCTATGACATACCAATTTATACAAATACCAGATATCCCATCCCTGTCGACCCACCGTTTGTACCAGATATAAACCCAACAGGTGTCTACAAAAGGGAGTTTTATATTTCTCAACAAGACTTAGACAAAGAAATATTTGTTGTATTTGAAGGGGTAGACTCAGCATTTTATGTATATATTAACGGTAAGTTTGCTGGTTTTTCAAAGGTCTCTCACATGATGCATGAGTTTGACATAACAAGATTTGTCCAAGAAGGAAGAAATACTATCACAGTTGTTGTTTTAAAATATTCAGATGGAACTTACTTAGAAGACCAGGACAAATGGCGAATGAGTGGAATATTCAGAGATGTGTATCTTCTTCTGCGACCAAAGGTGTTTGTAAGAGATGTGTATTTAAAACCAATTTTGAGTGATGACCTCAAAGAAGGACACTTGACTGCTGAGATTGAAATTGAAAACAGAAGCAATGACCAAAAAGAATTCAGTATAGAGGTACAAGTTTTCTTTGATAAAACTTTAATCAAAAGCTCAAACAAAGTATCAAGACTTTCTGCAAATGGCCAAGCTTCTGTAGCTTTTGAATTTCAAATTGAAAGTCCAAGGTTGTGGAGTGCAGAGCTACCCAACCTTTATACATTAATTGTAGCATTGAAAGATAGCTCCGGCGGCATGTTGGAAATTATTCCTCAAAACTTTGGATTTAGGAAAATCGAAATAAAAGATGGCGTGTTTTACCTAAATAATGTTCCAATTAAACTCAAAGGTGTCAACAGGCATGACATGCACCCGAGAGTTGGATTTGCAGTGACAAGAAAGATTATGCAAGAAGACATAACCTTGATGAAACAGCACAATATAAACTGTGTAAGAACCTCACACTATCCCAACCATCCTTATTTTTTAGAGCTGTGTGACAGACTTGGCATTTATGTGATTGATGAGGCTGACCTGGAAACCCACGGATTTGGAGCAGCTGGTGACTGGGGACTTCTGGCAAAAGACCCTGCTTGGGAAGATGCGTTTGTCGAAAGGGCAAAGATGATGGTAAAGAGGGACAAAAACCATCCATCAATCATCATGTGGTCGCTTGGAAATGAATCTGGCTACGGCCCAAATCATGATAAAATGGCACAGTGGATAAGGTCATATGATAATAGCCGTCCTATTCATTATGAAAGTGCCCGTGATGCTGAAGTTGTGGATATAGTAAGTGTAATGTACCCTCCAGTAGAAAAACTTGAAGAAGAGGGCAAGAAGCAAGAAAAAAGGCCATTTTTCATGTGTGAGTATGCACATGCAATGGGAAATGGTCCTGGAAACCTCAAAGAGTACTGGGACGTGATATACAAATACCCAAGGCTTTTAGGTGGATGTGTGTGGGAGTGGGCAGACCACGGAATTTTGACAAAGACACCTGATGGGAAAGAGTACTATGCCTACGGCGGGGATTTTGGAGATGAGCCAAACGATGGTAACTTCTGTATAGACGGACTCCTTTCCCCTGACAGAACTCCATCTCCCGGGATGATTGAGCTCAAGAAAGTTTACGAACCAGTTGTTATTGAGCTTTTAGATAAAGAAAGCGGAATTTTCAAGATCACAAATAGGTATGATTTTATATCTTTGAATCACATTGAAGTTGAATGGGAACTTCTGTTAGGTGGCAGGGTTGTAAAAGAGGGCTTTGTTGATGTGAACGATGTACTGCCTCACTCTTCAAAAGAGGTCAAAATTGACGAAGTCAAAGAGATTTTGGAAGGCTGCAGCGGAGAAATTTTTATTACCTTTACAGCAAAGCTCAAAAATTCCACAGACTGGGCAAAGAGGGGTTTTGTTATAACAAGGTCACAGATTGCACTTAAAGAAGACACCCCTCAAGATGCTGTGCAAAAAATTGAGAAAGCAAATGTCATTTTGTCAAAGCAAAACAGGTTTGAAGTAGTAGGTTTTCCTGACAAAGTGGTAGTTTTTGCAGGCAGCATATTAGCAGAGTTTTGCAGATGGACAGGTGATTTAAAAAGCCTGAAGCACAACGGTCTTGATTTTATAAAATCCTCGCCAAGGTTCAATCTTTGGAGGGCTCCAACAGATAATGATGTGCATATCAAAAACGAATGGATAAAAGCTGGATTTGACAAGCTTCAAAGAAGAATTGTAAATGTCAGCTTTGAAGAGCACAGCGAGTACTTCAAAGTACAAACAACTTCGGTATATGGCGCATATTCAGTAAAACCTGTATTTGAAGTGACTATAAGCTACAAGGTTTTTAAATCAGGAATTATAGAAACAAATGTATATGCGCGGGCTCTAAGAGAACTTCCGCCACTTCCAAAGATAGGACTGCAGTTTATGATGCCAAAAGAGTTTGAATATGTCAAATATTACGGAAGGGGACCTCACGAAAACTATCCTGATATAAAACAAAGCGCTATTGTGGGAGTATATGACATGGCTATAAAAGATATGTATGTTCCATATATAATGCCCCAGGAATATGGAAACAGGTGCAACGTTAGATGGGCTTTTGTATACAATATATACGGAATAGGACTTTGTATTAAAGGCATTCCTACATTTAACTTCAGTGCAAGAGAATATACTGATGATGTGCTCACAAAAGCAAAACACACATACGAGCTGACAAAAGCAGATGGAATTGTTGTGAATGTGGACTACAAAATTGGTGGTATCGGGAGCCAGAGCTGTGGCCCCGGCCCGCTTGAAAAGTACTTAATCAAAGATGAGAAATTTGAATTTTGCTTTTATATGATACCGGTTGATAGCAATAGTTTGGATGTTGAAAAGCTATGGTAAGAATACAAAAAAGGGGTATGCTCTTTTTTGCCTTGTTGCCAAAGAGCATACCCCTACATTTAGCAAATACTTAATTTCCCTCTCACTCGGCAATCAGATTCATTGTATTATTCAGACTCAAAATCTTGGCATAATCTGCTGTATCTTTTGCCCTGCATCTGTAAAACTCTACATTTTCACAATTGTTAAGTTCAAAAGCAACACCTTCCTGTTCCAGCACAGTAACATTCATAAATCTTATATTCTTCACAGTATTTATGACAAACCCTTTTTTTGCCATCGGCTCTAAATAGCTCATCATAGCAGGAAGTTCAGGCTCAGGGTTTTGTGCCATCTCAACTGTGACATTTGAAAACATAACATCTTCAATTGGCATCTCTGTAAGACCATACAAAAATCCAGCTGCTGCTCGCGCCTGCCTTACAATCACATCGCTTATATAAATTCTTCTTACAATTGGAGTCGATTCATCAACAGGATAAGGAGACTTGTCCCAAACTCTCTTTTCTTTTCCACCTTTGCCGCAGTGATAGTACATATAAAACGCAAATGGACACATTACATTCTTCATCACAATGTTTGAAACTCTTATATCTTCAACAATCCCACCTCTTCCACGGCGGGTTTTTATTCTTATTCCCCTGTCTGTGCCCTCAAAAATGCAGTTTGAAATGACAACATTTCTAACACCACCGCTCATTTCACTGCCAATGACAACCCCACCATGACCATGTGCCATTATGCAGTTTGTAATTGCTATATTCTCACAAGGAATCCTCACCTTGCAATCTTCTGTTCCGGATTTTAAAGTTACACAGTCATCGCCAACATCTATGTAGCAGTTTGAGATTCTAACACCTTTGCAAGACTCAGGATTTATCCCATCTGTGTTAGGAGAATCATAAGGGTTTTGAATCTTGACATTGTGAACTGTGACATTCTCACATTCGATTGGGTTTACCGTCCAGCTTGGTGAATTGACAATCTTTATTCCTTCAATAGTCACGTTTTTGCACCTGTAAAAGCAAATTGTCCTTGGTCTTGGATATTTTAGTTCTTTATTTCTGTGAAGTTTCCACCACATCTCGCCCTGCCCATCTATTGTGCCAAATCCAACAACTGCAATGTTTTCTGCATTTTCGGCA
This sequence comes from Caldicellulosiruptor changbaiensis, assembly GCF_003999255.1. GTDB lineage: Bacteria > Bacillota > Thermoanaerobacteria > Caldicellulosiruptorales > Caldicellulosiruptoraceae > Caldicellulosiruptor > Caldicellulosiruptor changbaiensis. Next base: position 374,892 of record NZ_CP034791.1, on the reverse strand, counting down.
TAAATTAGTGGAGAGTATACTTCTTGTTCTTCGCCTTCCCATCTTGTATAAACTAAAGGAAAATCAGCCGGGTCGTTGGAAAATTTTAATATAGCCCCACTTTCTATATAGAGGGTTATATTGCTCTTCAGATGAATGGGACCGGTTAGATAAACTCCAGCAGGTACATAAACCGTCCCACCGCCTTGTTCCCAACTTGCTTCAATCGCCTTTTTGAATGCTTCTGTATCTTTTACCTGTCCATTTCCCACCGCTCCAAAATCACGAACATTTAAAAACATCAGGGTTGTCCTCCTTTTAAAAATTTTCTGTTCCACAACTTATTTGAATAGTCTTTCAATCCATGCACTTGCCTTTATAAACGCCCCAACACCTTTGAGGTCGTTTGTCTTTATTGGCTCGCTTATATAGTACTCAAAAGAACCATCTCTATACGGATTTCCACCCAAGCCTGCTACCATGCAAACACCATTGAGATTCAAAAGCCCCTCTTCATCCTCTTCAACAAACCTGTAGATTATTCCTTCATACGCTCTTTCAAGTGCTTTTACATAACTGCAGTCCAAATACCCCTTTTCTATACCCTTTGCAAGTGCATATGCAAACATGCAAGAAGCTGATGCTTCTGGATAATTTCCATTTCTGCCTATAAAGTTAACAACTTGGTACCAAACACCTATCTCAGGGTCTTGATACTTGATAACAGCGTCAACGAGCTGCTTGAAGATAGCCAAAATTGTTTCTCTTGACTGATGGTCTTGCGGCAGAAAGTCAAGGACATCTACTGCGGCCATTGCAAACCAGCCCATTGCCCTTCCCCAGAAATTTGGCGAGCAGCCTGTAATTTTGTTTGCCCATCTTTGCTCTCTTCTCTCATCCCAGCCATGGTAGTGGAGACCTGTGACAGGGTCTCTGGTATGTTTTGCACACAAGATTACCTGCTTTGCAACATCGTCAAAGATCTCGTCTGCCTCATCCTGCCCTATTAACGTTGCGTATTCAGCATAAAAAGGTGATGCCATGTAGATACCATCAAGCCACATTTGATGTGGGTAGATTTTTTTGTGCCAAAAACCACCTTCCACTGTCCTTGGATGCGTTCTTAGCTGGTCGCGTAGAAGCTGTGCCGCCTTTTTGTATTTTTCTTCACCAGTTTTCCTATATAGAAACAGAATTGCTTTTCCATTGTTTATATGGTCTATGTTGTACTCCTCTTTAGAATACTTCTTTATTGACCCATCCTCATTCACAAAGAAGTCTATGTTTCTTTTAATGTACTCATAATACTTCTCATCTTTTGTCATCTCATAAACATATTCCATCCCTTTAAAAACAACACCATAGTCATACTGCCATTTATCAGTAAGGTTCGGAAACTTTTTAATAACACTGTCTGACATCCTAACAGAGTAATTCTTCTTTACAAGCTCCTTTAACTTTTTCAACACCCATCTTCCTTTCTAAAGTTTTCAATCTTGAAATAATCAAAGTCAGCATAATCTGATTGGATAACTCTATTTTCTCCTGAGGTATTTATGCAGAAAAGCCCTATTTTTGAGCCGACCCAGATAGCCTCTCGGGGTATAAACTCTGTACCGAAATCTATAAATTTTTTGCCATCAAAACTGAATGAAAACTTACAAACGGCTCCTTCTTTAACACTGATTTTTAAAAAAACCTGAGATGCTTCTATCGGCATCTTAGCCACTGTTTTCTCAACCACATCTTCTTTCACATCACCTAAAATCTGCACAAGACTTAACTTTTTTTGTTCTCTTTTTATCCCAATAGAAGAATATCTATTGCCGCTTACTATTATGCCAGCATAAGAACCTTCTTTATTAAAATTAACCTCAAGTTTTGCAGTTGCTATAAATTCAGGTGCTGGAATTTTTTGTAGTAAAAGATTTGGCATAAAGAATATACTTTTTACTTTATTGTTATTTATCAGATTCCCAACCGCATATAATCTCAAATAGCTTTTTCTCTTTTCAAGTGAATACCAATTATCTTGAGGATTTGCGTGCCATTGCCATTGTAGTGAAATTTGGGGCTTTTCAAAATGGTCTGAGCATTCTAAGTAAAAATCATATTCATTTTTGTGGTTTGTGTTTGGCTTTCTATACTCTTCAACAGGCTCTCCAATACCATCACCATCTATATCAACGCCAATTACTGGCCAATCATCTTCCCATCTCATGGGCTGAAGATGGACTACCCTTCCATACGGACCTCTGTCTTGAAAATGCACAAACCAGTGCTCACCTTTTTCTGTCTCAACCCATGCACCTTGATGAGGACCATTTATTTTGGTCTTTCCCTGATGAAGCACTATCTTCTCTTCGTATGGCCCATAGATATCTTTCGATCTCAAAACCGTCTGCCACCCAAATTTTACTCCACCTGCAGGTGCAAATATGTAATAATAACCATTTCTCTTATAAAGTTTAGGCCCTTCAATTGTCGGCTGTGTTTTTGCGCCATCGAAGACGATTTTACCCTCATCTAATACTCTTAATCCGTCTGCTGATAACCTTGAGACACAAAGCTTGCTATTAAACCCTATCCTGCTCTTTGCAAAGGCATTTACAAGGTAAGCATTTCCGTCTTCATCCCAAAAAGGACATGGATCAATCCATCCCTTTGCTGCTTTTACCAAGTGGATATCCGACCATTTGCCAAACGGGTCATCTGTATAGCATACATATATACCATTATCAGGCATACTAAAATATATGTAAAACTTCTCTTCATGATATCTAATTGCAGGTGCCCATATACCTTTACCTATCTGAAGAGTATCATACTCAGGTGAAGGAAGTCTCTCAACTGCGTAATTTACAATTTTCCAATTGATTAAATCCCTTGAATGAAGTATGGGAAGACCTGGCACGCAGTTGAAACTTGACGCAACTAAAAAATAGTCACTGCCAACCCTGATTACATCAGGATCTGAATAGTCAGCATGTATTATGGGATTTTTATATCTTTCTTCATCTACGTTTGGGTCCCATAAAGTTGAAATCACTAATATTCCACCCCTTGTTTGCTACCTTCTCAAAAATCAAATTTATCGAGGGCTGTCTAAACAACAATTATTGCGCTATATTATGAGACAGCCCTCGAACATCTGGATTGTCACTTAACTATTTCCTTTGCATATACCTGTTATATGCATTTTGATAAATTTTTATCGCTTCATCTATCTTCATTCTTTTTAATGTCTTTACAAACGAATCGTAATTATTGTATTTACCTGTCATCATTTTAAGAAACATTTCATCATAGAAAGTATTAACAGTATTCAAAATATTTGCGAGTCTATTTGACTCTTCAGGAGTTAAAAATAGAGTTATTGGTGGCAAAGCAATCTCGTTTGTAACCTTTGACCAGTTCTTAGATGCTTCCTTTTGTTGAGGAAGTAAAAAGGATATCTGCAGACTGTATTCCCTTGACTGAACAAAAGCACCTAATATAGGAACATATTTACCAAGCGCTTCTTTAGGTCCAAGTTTTGGATTATTCATAATCTCGTCAGTATAAAGTGGACGTCCATTTTTAATTACATATGATTTTCCCTGGACTCCAAAATTCATTACTAAATATCCTTCTTTACTATAAGCCCAATCTAAAACCTTACATGCAGCTTCGATATTCTTACAATTTGTAGAAATTGCTGCACCTCTACCAGTAAACGGATACTCGTTTTGCCCGATTTTTACTTTTTCACCTTTTTTCAGAGAAGGATATGGTACTCCTATAAGATCAAACGATGTACCTTTTTTTACTGTCAGATATGTTCCCATTTGTCCACCTATAAGACCAAGCCATGAACCTATCTTGTCAGAAAGCACATTTGCTTCTATTACTTTTCTATCCATTGTCAGTACATCAGGGTCGATTAAACCTTCTTTCCACCATTTTGCCAGCGTGCTCATAAAAGATTTAAATTGAGGTTCTAATGGGCCATACTTAACCTTGCCATTTATCTGGAAGAAATCTGTTTTTATTCCCCATGCGCCAACTAAAAAACTACTATAATCAAAGGCAGCACGTGGATTTGAAGCTCCTCTTAAAATCGAAAATGGCCTCTCATCGCGCTGACCGTTTCCATTTGGGTCATTCAATTTAAAAGCTTTTAACATTTTGTACCATTCATCAACTGTCTCAGGCGGGTCAATGTTGAGTTTCTTTAACCAATCTTTCCTTACTTGAGGACCATAATAAGCATCAATTGGAAGTTCCTTTAGTGAAGGGAAACAGTACAAATCACCATCCACTGTTGATACCATTTTCTTTATATCAGGGTTCTTTTTTAGATAATTATTCAAATTAGGAGCATACTTTGGAATGTAGTTATTTAATGGAATAATAACTTTATCAAGTAATGCCTTTTGTGGACCACCCGGATAACCATTCCAACCCCATTCTATTATATCTGTCATCTGGCGTGAAGCAATCATTAAATTGAACTGGTCATTTGCTGCAGAACTGCTGAGTGGTGGGTGTTTAAAAACAATCTTTATACCTGTTTTCTTTTGTAATATTTGGTAGCAGGGAAGTTCGTTATAGCTTTTGTAATGCAGGGCCTGTTCTGCACCCATAGGTACCCAATAAGTCAATGTAACTTTTGTGGCTGCCTCAGCCTTTGGTGTTAAAAAAGCAGAGTTAAAAATTGTTAAACAGAAAAAGCTAAAAAGCAAATAAATTACTGTAACCTTCAAAAATCCTTTTCTTAACATAGTTTCCCTCCTTATAGGCTTATTTCTCTTTTGGGTTTGAGCCTATTATAGCACGTTAAATCAAAAATGCTTTCAAGAAGAATTTAAACTTCAAAGGACTAAATTAATATTTTACCAACATATAATTCAATAAATGCTAATTATTTGGGTGGATTTTTTTAATCTAACACAGACTATTTTAAAGTCCTAATTTTAAATTTCATCATATTAAAAATGTACACAAACCTTAGTATTTTGCTAAGGTTTATAATGTATGTGTTTTATAATTTTTATTTTTTGTACCAAAAATTCTTCCAAATTCTATTGTCTGAACAGCTAACATTGATAGGATTCATTCTTTTAAAGCATTTGCGCTGCTCATAAGAACATCTGCCAAAAGAGATTTTCGCACAAGATAGTAAAACCCCCAAAGGGCAATACTTAAGCCCTCGGGGATAAGTATTGAAAGGTTACCTTGCAAGCCAGCCACCATCAACGTTCAAGATACAGCCATTTACATAGTCAGAAGCTGATGATGCCAAGAACACAACAGCACCTTGCAAATCTTCTGGGGTACCCCATCTGCCTGCTGGAATTCTGGAAAGAATCTCCGCACTTCTGACAGGGTCTTCGCGAAGTGGCTTTGTATTATCTGTTGCCATATAACCTGGCGCTATTGCATTGACATTGATATTGTACTTTGCCCACTCATTTGCAAGTGCTTTTGTAATTCCTGCAACTCCACTCTTGCTTGCCGTGTATGATGGAACTCTTATTCCGCCCTGGAAAGAAAGCATGGATGCGATGTTTATTATTTTGCCGCCTGTTCCTTGTTTTATGAACTGTCTTGCTGCTGCCTGGCAGAAGAAAAATACTGTCTTTAAATTGAGATTCAAGACATCATCCCAGTCCTTTTCTGTAAAATCTATCGCATCACATCTCCTTATAATTCCTGCATTATTTACAAGAATATCAAGTTTTCCAAACTCTTGGACAGTCTTTTCAATGATAGAGTTTATGGGCTCAATGGTCCTCAAGTCTGCTTGGATTTCTAAAAATCTTCTGCCAAAAGCTTCTATCTTCTGTTTTGTTTCTGTACAAGGCCCAGATGCTACCCCAACTATGTCTGCACCAGCTTCAGCCAAAGCAATTGCCATACCCTGCCCAAGACCTTTTGATGCTCCTGTCACAATTGCAACCTTACCATCCAGTTTGAATTTATCCAATATCATTTCAATGTCACCTCCAAAATCGCCCCTTATTTTAAATCTTTCATAGGCACAGGATTAACATCAGAATATGATTGATTCTCACCAGCCATTGCCCAGATGAATGTATAGCTCTTTGTACCAACACCTGAGTGTATCGACCAGCTCGGGCTGATTACCGCCTGTTCATTTCTCACAATAATATGTCTCGTCTCCTGCGGCTCTCCCATCAGGTGCAAAACAAACGCATCTTCTGGCATATCAAAGTAGAAGTAAACTTCCATTCTCCTGTCATGCAGATGGCAGGGCATGGTGTTCCATACATTGTTTGGCTCTAAAATGGTCATTCCCATTACAAGCTGACAACTTTTTACCCCGTCTGGATGGATGTATTTGTAGATTGTCCTTTCATTTGACTCAGAAAGTGAACCAAGATGAAGAGCTTCAGTATTCTTTATATCAATCTTCTCTGTTGGATACTGCTTGTGGGCAGGTGTTGAAACAAAGTAGAACTTTGCCGGATTTGAAGGGTCATCGCTTCCAAATTCAAGCTTTTTGGTGGACATTCCAACATAAAGACCATCTTTCTTGTCAAGTTCGAACTTTTGTCCATCTGCAACAACATACCCTTTGCTGCCTATATTGATTATCCCAATCTCTCTTCTTTCAAGAAAATACTGAGCACCAATCTCTTTTCCATCTTCCAAGACCAAAACTTCCACTGTTGGCACAGCACCACCAACAATCACCCTATCAACATGAGTGTAGACCATGTTTATCTTGCCATATTCAAAGAGGTTTTCAATCAAAAACTCTTTCCTTATCTGTTCTGTTGTAAGAGTTTTGAACTGACTTGGATGCATCGCAAATCGAACTTCCATTTTTTGATACCCTCCCCTTTTTATCTTTTCATCATACCAGAGCCATCTTGTAAAAGTGCCTGTTTTATTTCATCCTCAGTCACAATCAAACTGTCGCCTTCAACTGTATGTTTTAGTGCACACATGTATGTTGCAACTTCAAGCATCTGATCACTTTCAAGCCCTCTTAAAACGCCATATAGTACCCCTGCAGTAAAAGCATCGCCTGCCCCAACCCTGTCGATAACTTCTATCTCTCGCTTTTTTGAAAATACAATGTTGCCATTCTCGTCACTTGTATAGGCAAAAAAGATGTTTTTAGAAGCAGAGAGGCTTCTTCTTGCAGCAAGAATTACTTTACTTAAGTTTTGGTACTTTGTTTGCAGCCTTTCAAACAAAACCTTTTGGCCATCTAGAGTAAGGTCAATACCTTCAAAATATTTTTCTTCCATATCAATCTTTAAGACTCTTCTCACATGCTCCTCGTTTGTAATTAAAATGTCCACATACGGCATAAGACCTGAAATCACTTCATTTGCTCTTTCATAGCTCCACAGTTTTGACCTATAATTGATGTCAAACGCCACCTTTGCACCTGCATTTTTTGCTGTCTTGAAAGCCACTTTTAGCTCGTCCAGCACATTTTGTGATAAAGCAGCGGTGATTCCTGTTGAGAAAAATATCTTGGTCTTTTTCAAAATGTCTTCCCAGTCAATATCGCCAGGCTGTATCTCATTTATGGCAGAGTCTGCTCTGTCGTACACAACAGTAGATGGCCTTTGTCCCACGCCTTTTTCAAGAAAGTAAATTCCAAGCCTTTTACCTTTTCTTTTAATATAGCTTGTGTCAACTCCATATCTTCTCAGAAAGTTTACCGTAGCATCACCAAGAGGATTCGGAGGAAGAAGGGTAACATAGCTTGTCTTTACACCAATGTTTGACAGTGCAACAACAACGTTTGCCTCAGCACCGCCAAAGTTGATGTCAAAACTTGTTGCCTGTAAAATCCTTTGATATCCTGGTGGTGAGAGTCTTAACATTATCTCGCCAAAGCTTGTCACCTCAAACATCTTTCCTATACCTTCCCCTTTGCCATCTTTATTTTCTGGAGAAACTGTCTGCAAATATCTTCTACCTTACTATAATCCTCATCCTTTGCATATTTTGTTATGTTGCCGCCAACACCAACCGCATATGCCCCTGCTTTAATCCACTCTTCAACATTGTCAAGGTCAACACCACCAGTTGGCATAAGTCTTGCCTGTGGGATTGGTCCTTTGTATGCTTTTATAATCTTTGGCCCGAAAAGCTCGCCAGGGAAAATCTTTATAACATCTGCACCACACTCAAGCGCCTCTACAACCTCTTTTATTGTCATAGCGCCGGGCATAGAAGCTATCCTGTACCTGTTACAAAGTTTTACCATTTCAGGATTGAGATATGGACTTACAACAAACTTTGCACCGGCTAAAATTGCAATTCGCGCTGTTTCGCTATCCAAAACTGTGCCTGCACCTATTATAATTTCATCCTCTTTGTATGTGCTTGTAAGATACTTTATTATCTCGTCAGCGCCAGGTACAGTAAATGTTATCTCAATTGCGCTGGCACCACCTTTTATACATGCCTCTGTAATCTTAAGAGCCTTCTCTTTCGACTCTGCACGAACAACAACAACAAGCCCATTTTCGTTTATCCTTTGCAGAACCTGTTCCTTTTCCATCCTGTTACATCTCCTTTCCCCTATGTTTTTTTCTCCTCCACATGCCCAAGCCTGTGAGAAATCTTCTTTGCAGTCTCCGCAACCTTTTGCGCATTCTCTTCATCCTTGTGAGGTGGTAGGACGCTCACAGGTGCTGAAATGCTAATAGCAGCAATCATCTCGCCTCTGTAGTCATATATGGGTGCTGCAATACACCTTACACCTTCTTGCAACTCTTCATTGTCAACTGCAAAGCCTCTCTCTCGAACACTTCTTATCTCATCAAGAAGCTTTTCTATATTTGTAATAGTGTTTTGTGTATATGATTGAAGAGAAATTGTAGATAGTATCTTTTCAACTTCTTGGTCTGAAAATTTGCTGAGCATCACTTTCCCCAGTGCTGTACAGTATGCTGGAACTCTTTTGCCAATTGAGGAGTAAAGCCTTATTGAGTTTACCTGTTCAATCTTGTCAATGTAGACAACATCACTACCGTCAAGAATTGCCAAGTGTACAGTGACATTTAGCATAGCCACAAGCTCACGCAAAAACGGATGTGCTTCGGTTCTGAGCTCAATGTTGTTAAGATAAAGACTTGAAATCTCAACAAACTTTACACCAAGCTTGTAGCGCAAGGTCTGTGGGTCTTTTTGAACATACCCTCTGTTAAGTATTGTCTGCAAAATCCTGTGGACGGTAGTCTTGTGAAGTGAAAGTTTTTGAGAAAGCTGAGTAATTGAAAGCCCTTTTGGCTCAACAGCCAAAGCCTCGATTATTTCAAACGCCCTTTCAATTGACTGAACAGAATTTTGTGACATATCAGTCTCCCCTGTTTCGTATTGTGAAATGCTGTTTCGTATTGTTCACAAAAACATTATAGCATTATTTTATGATTTTTAAAATAAACAATTTTGACAACTCTCATATGCTCCCTGCGGGACAAGTCTCTTCCCGCAGGGAAACATATTTCTAAGCCGAGATACTCTTTATTACTTTTTGTTCAAAACCTCTTTATTGACAAGTGTTCTTGGAACTCTTCCCTCAATGAAATCTACTATATTGTTTGCCGCAAGCATTGCCATGTCAAGCCTTGACTCTTCTGTTGCAGAACCAATGTGAGGAAGCATTACAACATTGTCAAGTTCAGCCAGTTCTGGCTCAAACTCAGGTTCTCTCTCATACACGTCAAGCCCTGCAGCATAAATCTTCTTTTCTTTCAGCGCCTTTACAAGCGCCTTTTCATCGACAATTGGTCCGCGTGCTGTGTTAATCAATATTGCCGACGGCTTCATAAGAGAAAGCTCTCTTTCACCAATCATATGTCTTGTTTGTGGTGTGAGAGGCACGTGAATTGATATAAAATCTGCTTCTTTTAAAAGCTCATCTAATGCTACATACTGAGCGCCCATTTCCTTTTCAAAGTTTTCTTTTCTCTCAAAATCATAGTACAAAATCTTCATGTTAAAACCTTTTGACATCCTCGCAAAAGCCTGGCCAATCCTACCTGCACCAATTACACCAAGTGTTTTGCCTGTTATGCCTTTGCCTAAAAAGAGCATCGGACCCCAGCCTTTGTAATGTCCACCTCTCATGAACTTGTCAGCTTCAACTATTCTTCTTGCCGCAGCAAAGAGCAGCGCCCACGCAAGCTCAGCTGTTGCGTTTGTCAGAACGTCTGGTGTGTTTGTTACATAAACACCTCTTCTTGTTGCCTCTTCAATATCTATGTTATCATAACCTACCGCATAGTTTGCAACAATCTTGACATTTGGTGCATGGTCAAAAAACTCACTGTCCACTTTATCAACAAGCTGGGTCAAAACTGCGTCTTTATCAGCAATTGCTCTCAATAGTTCTTCTCTTGTCATCGGTCTGTCGTGCGGGTTTACTTCAACCTCACCATATTTATTCAAAAGCTCAATTGCAGGTTCCATTATTCTTCTTGTTACAAGTATCTTCATATAAATTTTCCCTCCCGCAACTTTAAAAGTATTTCTATTTTTCTATTGAAGCAGAAATTTTTATAGTCTTGCCCATGCTTCGTTCAAAACCCTCTTTGAGCTTGCAAGCACAATTTTCGGGTCTTGCCCTGGCATAGGTGATACTTCAAAGCTCAAGATAGGTCTTTTTTCTGGGTTTAAAAAACCTATATCTTTCAATACCCTCAAAAATTCAATTACCTCTTCAACATCGTTTTCGCCGCCCTCTATTCCAAACATTGGATGCTTGTCGCCATACGCTGGATGGTTCTTGTCCTTTACAACAGCATTGCCTATATGAACATGTGTGAGGTAGTCTTTTACTGGTAAAAGTGCCTGCTCAGCTGTTTCTCTTGTAAGTGGAAGATGGCTCAAATCTACAATCAATCCAAAATTGTCATATTCTTTTCTTATCTCGGCTGCAAATCTTGCTGCAAGGTCAGCAGGTCCAATCAAGCTCTTTTTGTCAATGTCAAAATCAAACACTTCAAGCTCTATCATAAAGTTACCTCTTGACTTTGCATACTCACAAAGCTCTTTTGTTGTTTCAACCAAAGCTTTATACGCTTCTTCCTTACGGTTTTCATCATACTGCCTTGATAAAAACCCAAGACCAACTGCTTCAAGTTCGCATGCTTCATCAATTCTCTCTTTTAAGAAGGCAACAACCTGTTTTCTCTTTTCACTGTCATAGTCATTCGGATTGAGCCCTGTTCTCAAAAGTGTTGGCTGTGCACCATACGCAACTGTCACATGTGCATCTTTTAACATATTCTTTACTCTTTTTCTTACTTCACTATCTTTTATCCATGTAATCTCTACTGCATTAAAGTAATCATCTTCAAGAACTGTTTTTAAAGTCTCCTCAATTGGCCCTTCTCCACCAATAACCTCTGGGAAAGACATGAAATGAATTGTCCCTATCTTAAGATATTTATAAATTGGCTCGTTCATCTAAAACACCTCCAAATAAGTTTATTAGTATCTATTATAATTGTTTCTAAATTATGTCATAGCTTCCAAAAACCTTTAACTTCTTTATGGCTTCCTCTTTCACAATCATTCTAATTTTCTCAAAGATTGCAGGAGTCAAATTATCTGTGGTTTTGATAAACTCAGGAAGCTTCTCATTTATCGCTAAAGTCAGATCAGTAAAAATATTCACCTTGTTAATTCCGTACTCTATACACTTTTTAAAATCATCATCTGAAAGCCCAGAGCCACCGTGCAAAACAAGATAACAATCAACTCTTTTTCTAATTTCCGCAAGTCTTTCAAAATCAAGCTTAGGCTCGCCCTTGTAGACACCGTGAACTGTACCAATTGAAACAGCTAAAGCATCAACACCTGTTTGTTTTGCAAATACTTCTGCCTCTTCAGGCTTTGTATAAAACTCTGGATTTTTAAAATCCCACTCGCCTCTTCCAACAACGCCAAGTTCTCCCTCAACACTCACACCAACAGAATGCGCTATCTCAACAACTTCCTTGGTTTTCTTTATATTTTCCTCAAACGGCAAGTTTGAACCGTCAAACATGACAGATGTAAACCCAGCCTTTATTGCTCTCATGATGTTTTTCAGGCTCTTTGCATGGTCCAGATGCACACACACAGGCACAGATGATCTTTTTGCAAGGAAAATCATTACCTCTGCAAGCATCTCAAAGTCAAGCCTGTCAACAAACCTATCAGCAATCCCAATTATAATAGGGGTTTTTAGCTCTTCTGCTGCGTCAATTAAGCCTTCATAAAAGTCTGCAGAAAGGCCGTTGAACATCCCCACGCCAAATTTTTTTACCTTTGTGTAACCCAAAACATCATTTAAATTTACTAACAAATTCAAAGACCTCCTAACTTTTAGCTTAAGATTTCTGAAATCTTTGGATATATATTGGAAACTGAATTATACAGTTCATTGTAGATTTCATATACCCTGTCATAAACTCTTTGGTTGTCTGGATTTGGTGTATATTCAAAGAGCACCTCGCGTTTTTCTTCAATAAGGCTTTCTCTTGCACCAATCGCCACTGCTGCTAAAAGCATTGCTCCTTTTGACGCAGCCTCTGACACCTTTTCAACAATCACTTTCTTCCCCAAAATATCAGCTTTTATCTTGCTCCACACAGTGCTCTTTGCCCCGCCACCCATTGAAACAACACTTTCAACCTTCAAGCCCATACCTTCTAAAATCTCTATGCATGCACGAATCTCATATGATATTCCTTCCAATACACTTCTTGCTATATCTCCCCTTGAATGTGTAAGTGTCAGACCAAACAAAACCCCTCTTGCATCAGGATTCCACCTTGTTGCACGTGACCCCATGAAAAATGGCAAAAGCACAATCCCATTTGCTCCAGGGCTTGAATTTTCTGCCTCTTTGTCAATTATCTCATAGGCGTTCTCGCCTTTTTCTTTTTCGCCTCTGTATAGGTTGTCCCGAACCCACCTCAGGATTGTACCGCTTGTTGATATCCCCTGCTCAATCAGGTAATAATCTCTTATTACATGACACGAACAAACAACCCTTGGATCAAGCAGCTCTGGAACCTTGTTTGATGACATTGACACGTTTGTTGCTGTGCCAGTCGACTCCATAACACGCGAACCAATAATGCCTGCACCAACTGCTTCTAAAGGCCTGTCTCCACCACCGCTTATAACAGGAATACCACTTTTCAGTCCAAGCATCTTTGCAACATCATCTTTTAAGTACCCTATTATCTCATCTGCATAGCATAGCCTCGGAAACTGATTTAGCTTCACACCCACAAATTCAAAGATATCTTGCCACCACTGTCTTTTGGTTATATCAAACATCATTGTCCTGCTTGCCAGCGAATGGTCTGTTGCTGCCTCGCCTGTTAGCTTATACCCAATAAACTCTTTTGGTTGCAAGAAAACTGTAGCTTTTTTCAATACATCCGGCTCATACTTTTTAAACCACAAAAGCTTTGTTGCTGTAAAGGTTGAATCTGGAATAAGTCCTGTGATTTTATGTATAGTTTCTTTCCCAAATTCCTGAGAGATTTCTTCAGCCTCAGGTCGTGAGCGCCTATCCATCCATGAAATAGCTCTGTACAAAATATTGCCATCCTTATCAAGCGGAACAACTGTCTCTCTCTGAGATGAAAGACCTATGGCAACAATGCTACTGCCATCTGTCTGCTGAAGACACTCCTTAATCCCACTTACGCACTCACTCCACCAATCGTTCGGGTCTTGTTCTGCCCATTCAATCTGGGGTGTGTAAGTGGGATATTCCCTATTTGACTTTGCCAAAATATTACCTTGTAAATCAAAAACTATAACCTTGCATGCTGTTGTACCTATGTCAATTGTAAGAATTTTGCTCATTGAATGTACTTTGCTCCTTTCAGAAAGACTCAAAGGTTATACAATGGTGAGCTTTACACCTTTCTGTCTAAACTTTTCGACAAGCTCACTGTCAATTTCTCCTGAGGTTATAATCTCTGTGACCTTGTTCAAACTGCAAAACGAAACCATAGCATTTTTCAAAAACTTACTGCTGTCGGCAACTACTATTACTTCCTTACTGCTTTCAATCATTGCTCTTTTGACCTCTGCTTCAAATATATCAGAGGTTGTTAAACCTTTTTCAAGCGATATCCCACTTGTTCCTATAAATGCTATGTCAGCGCTAAATTGCGTAAAGCTCTTTTGTGCCTCAGGCCCAACTGTTGAAAAATTAGAATTTTTTACTTTCCCGCCAACCAAGAATAAATTAATACTATTGTTTGATACAAGCTCATTTATAATATTTACACCATTGGTAATAACCGTTATGTGTTGTGCTGTTTTTAAATTTCTTGCTATCTGTTGGGTAGTTGTGCCTGTATCTAAGATTATTATCATACCCTCTTTAATCCTTTTTACTGCCTCTTTTGCTATTTTTTCTTTTTCTTGTATAAATTCCTTTGCTCTTTGAGAAATAGGTGGAACAATGGTAAATCCTTCTTTTAAAATTGCTCCTCCATAATTCTTCTCGATTATTCCTTCCTGCTCAAGTTTTTTGAGGTCACGTCGGATAGTCTCATCTGATACGTTGAATATATTGCACAGTTCTGTGACAGTTACGCTCTTTTTCTCCATCAAGATTTCCTTTATCTTCTGCCTTCTTGTTGCAGACAACATATCTCCATCACCTATTCTTCAATGTGGATTTGTGTGTCAACTTATTAATATTCTACTCAATTTTTTGAGGAATTGCAATATAAAATTCAAAAGAATTACACAAGATTGGTCAAGACAAGTTGCTAAGATTGCAAATAAAAAAAGACTGCTTTCTTCTCTCGCAGCCTTTTACAACAACTTCAATATTACTTAGCCCAAATTAGCATCAAAGGTGATTTACTTCCTCTCTTTTAAGCCTTCGAAGAGCAACTATCTTGTTTCCTCTCTGATTCTGTTTTACCTTCTCACAAAGAGAAGAAACTATCATAAGTCCTCGTCCAAATTCATACAAATCCTCAATTTTCTCATCTTCCTCATAAGGTGTGTACTCTTTGAACACTTCTTCAATATCAAACCCTTCACCTTCATCTTCTACAACAATATAACTCAGTTTTTTGTCAACAACCCCTATCTTTACTTTTACATTTTTTGAACTATCACCTTTGTTCCCATGAATAATGGCATTTATCAAAAGCTCATTTACTATAAGTTTGAATTCTAAAAGCTCTTCCGCAGTAACATCTGCCTCTCTCATCAAAAATGAAAGTATTTCCTTTTCAATTGTCTTGACAAGTTGAAGACTACTACTAAAAACAAGCTGTAAAAACTTATTCTCCATTTCTTCCTCGCAACCTTTCTTCTTCTAAATTTTATTACTACTTCTTTCAAATTACTTTTTTTACACTACAACTACTTTTTTAACTTTTGAAGAATTCCTTCTATTACATATATACCCCTAAAAATTCAGCATTACACAACTTATCTTTTGAGTTTCAACCTTTAAATCCTTCTTTTTTCAAAAAAACTCTTTAAAAGTGCTTTGCATTCATCTTCGCATATTCCTCCTATTACTTCAACTTTATGATTCAGGTTTGGATCTTGAGAAAGTTTAAAGCAAGACTCAGCAGCTCCCATCTTAAAGTCCCTCGCTCCAAAGTAAAGCCTATCAACTTTACTTAGAACTATCGCACTCATACACATAGGACAAGGCTCTTTTGTCACAACCATCTCGCAACCTCTTAAGTCCTTTGTAGATAGCTTTGATGTGGCATCAAGTATCGCAAGGATTTCTGCGTGAAATATGGCATTTTTGCTATCATTTTTTTGTATACTAATAATCTCACCATCTTTGAGCACTGCTGCCGCTATGGGAATGTCTTCCATAGAACTTACATAATCTATTAGTTTTTTCATTACATTATATATATACATCAACTTTTCACCCTTTTTCTTTATCAATTTTTAACAAATTTTTTTGAATTTTTTTGTAAGCCACGTACGCAAAAACATGTTTATCCTACTTATCTTTAGTGATACTATTATTTATAGCAGTAAAAAGCTTATGGAGTGAATCAGATTGGAAAATGCAAATCAGTTTATAACAAAATATATATACCTTTTTGCAATAACAAGCTTAGTATTTCCAATTTTTATGATGTTTTCTTCGTTTGTCATGACCAAGGACCCATCTAATTTATTTATATCATTTTTGATAATGAATGCACTGTTTTTGCTGATTCCCTATCTTATCAAAAAAAGAAGCACAGGACTGTGGGAAAAGATCTTAAATATCTTGTTCATAATAATAATCCCGCAAGGCTTTGCTTTGATTGTCTTAAAACCTTATGGAATTTTGGAGATGTTCATAGGCCAAATCTTTTGTATGGGCCTTTATATTCACTCCTACTTAGTTTATGAAAAAGAAGAAGTTAACATTTCACTTGGCGCAATTTTAGCTGGGCTTTGGGCTATTATAATTGTCAGTGGACTTTCAACTTTTTTGAACGTCCCAAAAAATATTATAAACCAGTATTCTACCTACTCAATAATCTTTCTTATTGCAAGTGTGTATCTTTCAAATAGGATAAACTTGGAAAATTTAATTAGCCGCAGATACAGACGTACAAACAGCATATCAACAAGTATAAGCTTTATAAATCTCTTTTTGAGTTTAGCATTTATTGTAATTTTACTTCTTTTATTCAAATTCAAAGGCTTTGCTCCCTATGTTGTTGCTTTCATTGTGGAGACAATAAAGTTTATCTTTAAAATAATAAAAAAGATATTAGAATTTCTAAATTCACTTTTTGCAACAACAAAACCTATGTCAAACTCTAACAATGACATTGCTGAACTTCTCAAAAACATGAAACCTGCTAAAAAGAGTTTGATTTCTCAAATACTTGATATAATCGGCTATCTTTTGGCCCTTGGAATACTTGGATTTCTCATTTACAAAGCACTTGGATTTATAAAGATTGCTATTGAAGAGATGATAAGAAATTTGCTTTTGTTTTTGGCAAAGGTCACAAATAACATTCAAATGGTAGAAAGAGGTCAAAACTATACTGATATTAAGACGTTTATACTTGCAAAAAAGAGGCCAAAAGCTAAACCGAAGCAGACAAAGATTAAAAAGATAAATCTCAAGAGGATTTCGGATTTGAACTTACGCCTAAGAATCATTTTCAAGCTTACAATGGAGTACTTTTATCAAAAGAAAAACTATAATCTAAAAACCTCTCTCACTCCACTTGAGATGGGAAGACTAATCACAAGAGGCGAACTTATAAACAGTAGCATTATTGAAGATTTAATTGATGAATATAATAAAGTTAGATACCACAAAAAATATAGTGTTACCTCGACAGAGCAATTTGAAGAGTTTGTTAAAAATCTCAAATGACCATTTTTGGTGGTATATCAAAAAATCTGAATGAATAATCTATTATCAGAAACTAAAACTCTTAAAAGATCATGAAATTAAGAAGATATATTCTCATTGTCATTAAGAAAGCAAAGCTAAGTCAATATTTCATTCCTTTACTTGCAATTTTTTGTTTTATTGTACTTGCACTTGTTTACATTTTTTACAATCCAAGACCACAAGCTGTTGAAACCTCAGCACAATCTCAAGCGTATGTATCTTTGATATTCGAAGATGCAGGAATGGATGAGCAAGAGGTTCACAAACTTTTGGAGATTAATCTTCCATTTGATGTTGCAATTATTCCTTTCTTACCTTTTTCCAATAAAATTGCTCTTATGTGCAGTAAAAGCAACAAAGAGATTTTGATGCATCTTTCAATGGAACCAGAAGATCAGAATACTCTTTGGCTATCACCACGCAGTATAATGAACAGCACCCCCGATGATGAGGTTGATAAGATTTTCAAAGATGCAATGTTAAACCTACCGCACAGCAAAGGCTTTAGCATTCATTTGGGAACACTTGTGTGTACAAATGAGAAAATAGTCGGTCACTTAGTGAGCTTAGCAAAGGCAAACAACATGATAGTTGTTGACTCAACGTCATCACCAAAATCGCTATTTTCAAAGATTGGAAAGCAAAAAGGTATTGATGTGATATCCCACGATGTCATATTGGATTCAAAAAATGAGCTAAAGCCTATACAAGACAAATTTAAACTCCTTTTCAACATAGCAAAGAAAAAGGGATTTGCAGTGGGAATTGGACATTTAGGTCAGGAAGGTGGCCTTACAACTATTGAGGCATTTAAAGAAGTATTAAAAGATGCTCAAAGAGAAAACATAAAATTTGTATTTGTATCAGATATTGTTAAATTAATTAAACAAACTGACTAAAATTTTTAATTGAATTTTAGAGAGAGTCAACATATAATTAATATTTGGAAACTACACGCGAAAAAAGAAGGGAGTCGGTAGCAGAAAAGATGACAAAAAGACTTGCAGTGTTTGCAGTTATTATCATGTTTATATCAACTTTTTCTACAGCTATATTTGCAACAGGTAAACAAAACCTTCCCGAAAAAACCCACTTTTCAATTGAAGCAAAAGGAAATGCAGTTGAAATCTTAAAAGGAAATCAAGGCGTCGCCAAGATTTTACCCCCAGAATTTTTGAATAATACCCCAACAAAAAAGGAAGAGAGTTTTTCAACTGATATTCCTTTTATTGAAAATGGAGTTATTCAGTGGAAAATTAAAAAGAGCGAACCTTCCGATATTTCATTTTTAACAGATGGTAGAAACAAAGTCTTAAAGCTTGACTTTCACACAATGAATGCCTTTTATAAAATAACTTCACCTTACATTTCTCTTAAAGATGAATATCAATCTGTGATGTTATCGTTTGACTACAAAGTAGACTACCAAAGCCTTATTCACTTTAAAGAAGAGGAGAATGTAAACGTCGAGATAGCAATCTTTGGTGAAAATAAAACAAAGATATTGTCATTGCCTGAAAAGCTAAAATTAACCCCTGGTTGGGGAATGTTTAAGACATCATTTTCTCTGCCAATTAATGCAAGGTATATAACATTTGAAATTTCTCAAAATGGCAAGAACATTCAAACTGTGCAGTTTAGAAATTTCAAAATAGGTTTTGTAAAACCGTCAAAGTACTCCTTTGCGCTAAAGCGCGTTGATAAGTACAATAACTTAATAGAACAGGAGTTTGAAAATGGTTTCCAGAAGATAACCAGAAAAGTTTTTGTATCATCATCAGAGGATGTGATAAATGTTGAAGAGATTTTGAAGTCAAAAGAGGATCACCAAGTTTTTAAGGAATACTCACCTGTTGTGTTTGAGTCAAAGCCGCTTTTTATTCTAAAGCGCGATTATTCAATTTCAAAATTTACAAGCCCAATGTATGTGACAGACTCTCTTTCTGACTTTTATCTCAAGCTTGACAACTGTGCAATGGGCTATGCTAATAATTACGATTCTATTGAAACTTATAACTTAAAAAATAAAGCAAATGTATTCCTGTTTTTTTCAAACTCTGATGATATAAAGTATTTCTTAATTGGGAAAAACAAAGAGCATATCTGGACAACAACACAGCTTTTTAAAAAGGGTTTTGAAAAAAGCTTCACTTATTCTATCTTCCCAGCAGACTTCGGTTATGCTATAAAATCACGCGCGCCTGATGGTAGAAAAGGTATTTTAGTATTCTCCAACCATGCTGATTCAAATATGATTTCAATTATAAAAGCTATAATGTTTGGCACAACAGATACAAAAGATAGCTCATATATGAAAAAAGGATTTGTGGGGTATAAAATCCCAATAACATGGGGATTTTTCTACAAATCTATAAAAGGAATACCTGGTTTTTACAATCCTGAGTACAAGAAACTCATTGAATTTCTTGCTCAAAAAGGCATAGAGGTTGTGCTTCACACAGCATCGCCTATTGCAAAAGAAAACACCCCGCAGCTTATCGAAAAGGCATTAAATGCTACAAGTTATTTAAAACTTGATGACTGGATTGACCACAGTTTATCTGATGGTACTCGTTGTGGAGATTTGAAAAGCGAAGGAGCTATAAAAACAAGCAAAAACTACACATTTAATCTTTTTTTAAAGCATGGTTATAAATACTGCTGGTCTTATTTGGATGTGAAGTTAGATGACCTCAATATGCTCGAACCAAACCAGGTAAACAAACATCCACAAATTTTCTTTAAAAATTATAATTTTGGTGAAGGTGATTCTTTATACCAATGGAATTCTGTAAGGTACAGAAATCTTTTGTCAATGCTGACAAAGCCGCGGCTTGAAAAGTTTGTAAACGAAAACGGAGTTTGTATTATACACGATTATTTTGCTCATCCTATGCAGAAAAGAAAATTTTTTATTGTGAAAAACAAGAATGTATATATAAGTCGGCAACTTGACAATAACCTGAAACTCGTAGCAACATTTAAAGATAAAAAACTTTTGTGGGTACCCACCGTAAAGCAGTTTATCAATTATGAAATCGCACTGAAAAATGTAATAATTACTCCCCTTGACAAATCAACTTTGCTTGTTGACAACAAAAATGGCTTTGATATAAAGGGCTTTACGCTCATTACCATCTTACAAAATGGTCAAGAAAGAAGAATTGTAACAACACTTGTACCAGGAATAAATATAATTTCACTGCCCCAATAACAAAAAAGGTTTCTACCTTTCTTTCTGTTACGGGTAGAAACCTTTTCTTTTTAGTTCTTTATTCTCCAGCTGAAATAACAGCTTCATATTTTTCAATTACAGCTTTTTGAACCATATCGCGCATCTCTTGGTTTATGGGATGTGCAATGTCTTTGAATTCACCCTCTGGTGTCTTTCTGCTCGGCATTGCAATAAATAATCCATTTTGCCCCTCGATAATCTTAATGTCATGCACAACAAAACAGTTGTCAAATGTCACAGATACAATAGCCTTCATCCTGCCCTCATTTGTAATCTTTCTAATCCTAACATCTGTCACCTGCATAAGCCCATCCTCCATGTTAATTTTACTTTCTGTTTAGTTTATATAATTCTACATTTTTCTATCTTTCCCTTTAGTATTTTCAACAAATTTTCCTTTCAATTTAGTGCATTTTATATAAATTTTATGAAATTACTTGATTATTTATCGAAAATTCAATCTTTTTGTTTTCTGCATCAAGGGTATCTAAAATCAAAAGGCTTTTATAATCTATATCAATGCTTTTTTTATCCTTTGTGGCAATCAAAACCCCAACTCCCACCAATGTGGACTCAAATTCACTGAGCAAATCTCTCATCCCACGAACAGTACCGCCACCGCGCATAAAATCGTCTATAAAGAGCACCTTTGAGCCTCTTTTTATAGCCTTTTTTGCCATTGTCATTGTCTCAATCTTCCCTGTTGTTCCTGAGATGTATGAGATATTGACTGTCGAGCCTTCTGTAAACTTGCTTCCACTTCGCGCAACAACTAATGGTTTGTTAAAATACTGTGCAACATAAGATGCAAGTGCAATTCCTTTCGCCTCAACAGTGGCAATATAGTCTATTTCTTTTTCTAAAAAAAGCCTCAAAAAAATCTTTGCAGCCTTTTTAATTATCTCTGGGCTGAATACAATGTCGTTTATATATACAAAACCGCCAGATACAATTCTCTCTGGGTTTTGAAGCTCATTTTTCAAAAAGTTCAAAAATTCTATCTCCTCCTCTTTCTTCATAACCGGAATATAATAAACACCGCCAGCAGCACCGCTTATTGTCTCAAGTCGACCTTGTCCTGTCTCAACAAACACTTTTGAGATGAGGTCAATATCTTCACTCAAAGTAGATTTAGCACAGTTCAATTTCTCACAAAAAAAACTTAAACTAAAAACTTTCATTGGATTTTGCGTTAAGATATTAGTAATATATATAAGCCTTTCGGCTTTTCCTGCCTTTTCCATTCTAAACTTTGCACCTCCAAAATAAAAAACCCCAATATTGAGAATAATTATATCACACTTACCGAATGACATAAAGAAAAATTAAATGAACGTTCGATAAGTTAAAATTATTTTAACAATTCAAACAAAAAAGAAGTATAATATAAAATGTATGATAGTTTCAATATTGAAAAAATTTCTGTTGTTGGAGGTAAGTTTTTTAATGAATAAATTCTTTTTAATCGGCATTGGTGGAATATCGATGAGTGCAATCGCACTCATTCTTAAAAATCATGGACATATTGTAGAAGGTTCTGATATGCAAGAGAGCAAAACCACGAGAATGCTAAGGGAAAAGGGAATTAATGTATATATAGGACATGATGAAAATCACATAAAAGGTGATGAGATAATAATTTACACAGCGGCCATTTCAAAAGACAACCCAGAACTTGTAAAGGCGAAGAGGTTGGGGCTTAAAGTTTATGAGAGAGCTGAGTTTTTAGGAATGCTCATGAAAGATTATAAAAATGTTATAGCAGTTTCTGGCACACATGGAAAAACTACTACTACTTCAATGATAGGATACATTTTAAAAAAAGCTCTTTTAAATCCTACAGTCTTGGTTGGAGCATTTGTAAAACAGCTTGGTGGAAATTTCTGTATTGGTTCAAGTGAGTATTTAGTTGTTGAGGCATGTGAATATGTCGATAGCTTTTTAAAGTTCAATCCAAGCATTGGTGTAATTTTGAACATTGACAATGACCATTTGGACTATTTTAAGGATATAGAGTCAATCAAAGACTCCTTCAGAAAGTTTGCTCTCAAAATTCCCCAAAACGGATTTATTGTTGCAAATCTTGACGATGAGAATGTTTATTCAGTTGCAAGTAATTTAAAGCAAAATGTAATATATTTTTCCACCAAAACAAAGGCAGATTTTTGGGCAGACAATATAACTTCCTGCAATGGCTATTATGAATTTGATGTTGTTAACAAAGATTTTAAACATCTTTGCCATATTAAACTTAATATCCCTGGATTTCACAATGTGTATAATAGCTTAGCAGCTTTTTCAGTTGCATACACATTGGGAATTGATAAAAATACTATCAAAGAAGCTATTTTTGAATTTTGTGGCGCATCTCGAAGGCTCGAGAAATTAGGTGAAATTGACGGCATA
This sequence comes from Caldicellulosiruptor changbaiensis, assembly GCF_003999255.1. GTDB lineage: Bacteria > Bacillota > Thermoanaerobacteria > Caldicellulosiruptorales > Caldicellulosiruptoraceae > Caldicellulosiruptor > Caldicellulosiruptor changbaiensis. Next base: position 351,880 of record NZ_CP034791.1, on the reverse strand, counting down.
CTCCTTTATGATGACTATGCTCACCACCCTACTGAAATAGAAGCAACACTTAGGACGTTGAGAAAATTAGCCAAAGAAAAAGTTATTGTAATCTTTCAGCCACATACATTTAGTAGACTCAAAAGTCTCATGGAAGGGTTTGTAAAAAGCCTTTCTTTAGCAGACAAAGTTATTGTCACTGATGTCTATGCTGCGCGGGAAAAGAATGTATATGGTGTTAGCTCAGAAGATTTATATGAAAAGCTCAAAAAAGCAGGTGTTGACTGTGAGTATATAAATCAATTTGAAAAAATAGCAGAATATGTATTGAATACTGCTCAAAAGGGTGACATTGTTGCAACAATCGGTGCGGGTGATGTAAACAAGTGTATAGAGTTAATACTTAACAAATCACCTGTGAAATCATAAGAAAAAAGCTGCCTCAAAAAAGCCAGAAGGTGAATGACCATGTGAGGCAGCTTTTTTATCTTACTATCAAAAGTTTTTGACCAGGAAAAATTTCAGCATCTTCTAATTGATTAAAACTCATTAGCTTTTCAACTGTGGTTTTGTACTTTTTGGCGATTTTCCAGAGGGTATCTCCTTTCTGAACTGTGTAGATGTAAATTGAGGCAAGTCTCTCGTCCTCTTTTTCTATCTTTTCGAGCATCTGCACATCACTTATGATCTCCACATTTACAGAGCGTTTTGCCCAAAGTTCAACTGCCAGATGCGCCCTTGTTTCAACTTCGTTTGCTGACAAGATAGAAAATGACAGGTTTTCAATATCAATATCATCATAGACCTTGTCTTGCTCTTCAATTCCATCTAAGTCAATCTTGATGGAAAACGGAATTTGTGTGGTTGCACTTTTTATAATGTCCTGCTCATCCTTTGAAATATAAATCAAAAAAACAACAAGTACACCTTTTACTTGAGCTGCACCTTTTTCAGCCTTTACCATGTCAATTTCAACTCTACCAGACAACGAAAAAATCTGCTCTGGTTCACTTGGAAGAGCTACTACCTCTTTGATTGTGTGTACCTGCCGAGTTTTTCCAACAAACTGTTCTATGTTCAAAAACTTCTTTGACTCTTTTAGTTCATACATTGTGGAATAAACATCTACAATAGGTTCAATTGTCTCAAGCTGATTGAATGCTATCTCTGCCTCAACCACAATGTCATATTCAATTCTCCTTAGCTCCCCTACCTCATCTGTCTTGGGAGAAACTTTAAAGCTCTTTATATAAAACTTCACAATAGGTTCTAAGTCATCTGGAATATTCGAAAGTTCTACAAAATGTTCAGCAAACATCTCATGTTCAACCATCTCAAGAGGATTTTGACCTATGTCAGGAGAATAAAGAGTCTTGATATCAATCTTCAAATCAATAGCAAGCTTCTTTCTGTCAAACTTAATATTCTTATCAGATAGTCTTGCAAATGAGCGCAAAATCTCTCTGATTGAAGATTTTCCTTGTGGAATCTCTAAGATTTCCTTTTTAGTAATTTGCTCTGTAAATGTAATTGGATTGGAAATAGTAATTCTTTCTTTTAGGAACCTTAGCGATTCATCTTCAATATGGTTCAAATACTCAATTGAGGTTGCCGATTTGACCAAAAGGCTAATCTCAACTATTGTTTTTGCTGAAAGTTTTCTTGGGCTAAGTGCCGAGCAATAGCTGTATATAAGGTCATCTTTTACCTCATATGCCATACCAGGTCTTACTCCCACCATATCAAACACCTTAGAAAACTCGGCACAGCTTGAAACAAACGAGATTTTCTTAAGCGGGTCATTTGAAAGGTAAATTATTCTAAAATCCACCTCACCCTGAACCACCACCCTATCATTCAAAACCTCTACGCTTGTGATAAAAACATCTGCATCTGTCTGCAATACTTTTAGGACATCGGGCTTTATCTCAGGAAGTAAAATCTCCCCTTCTACAATAACTTTTTGCGAGTCTGACCCATACACGTTCATGTACTCAATCTTTTCATACCTTTTATCCAATTTTAAAGTTAACCTCCATATAAACTCATCTTTTCTCTAATAAAATATATGCAGGGACGTCCGGATAATATGTAAAATAAAAAAAGAGCTTATTCTCACAACCTCAGAATAAGCTCTTTTTTAAGTGTTGACAAATCGATATTTTTGGTTATAATTAAAACGTACAAGCAAAATTGATAAAAAGCCGTTTTCTACATAACATTTACCTTTGTATTTGTCCTACAAAGAATTATCTCAACTGTATTTGTTATGAGGTCTGAATAGGTATAGGTCACACACCTGAACTGCTTGCACTCTCTGTCAATCGGGAACTTGACAACAAAGATATTTGAATAAGTGTTCTCCAAGATACCTTCTACTTCAATCATTTTTTTGCGTCCTTTGTTTGCACGCACAAGTACTTTTTCGCCTTTGAGGGCCTCAATGTCCTTTTTGATCTGCTGAAGGTGTAGCTTATCAACCACCTTAACATCACTGCCCCTCTTAAAAAATTATTTAATTTGAAAGCTACATTGACATTATTCACCATTTTGCTACATTTAAAAACATAATTATTATATCACTATTCTTTTTTTTTGTAAATAGAGGGGGATAAATATTATAAAGTGTTTTTTTAAATATGTCAATAAGCCAAATGAGGCAATTTTTCAAAAATACCGGTTAATAACTCACTATCTTTAGAGTTTTGACTATTTTTCTTATTAATTCTCTCTAAAAAGACTTTTAAGCCTTAGAAGTGGAATTTGCAACTACCCTTGTCAAAACTCAAAAGATATCTTATAATAGATAAAGTGAAGAAAAAAGAGGCGGAGAGATGGCCGAGTGGTCGAAGGCGCACGACTGGAAATCGTGTGTACCCCCAAAAGGGGTACCGTGGGTTCAAATCCCACTCTCTCCGCCATTTTTATTTTTATATCAGTAAACAAGAATGTATGTTTTGGTTTACTATTTATTTGTGGTGTGGTATCATATATAACATAGTGTCACTAACATTGTCATGATTGGAGATGAATACAAAATGCTAAACTTTCTTCAATCAGTTCAATTTGCAAAAGAAATTGAAAAGAAGATAATAGAATATGAGCAGGATATTGATATTAGTGAAGCAACTATGCTTTACGAAATTGCAAAGCATGACTTTGATCTTGTGAAAAACCTTGCAGATACAATTAAAAGGTATTATTTTAAAAACAATATTGAACTGTGTTCAATTTATCCTGCCAAGGTGGGAATGTGCACAGAAGATTGTAAATTTTGTTCTCAATCTATTTATCATAGTTGCAAGATTGAAATAAAAGACGTGGCATCAGTTGACGAGGTTATAGAATATTTGGAAGATATTATCGCTTTTCCTGTAAAAAGATTTTCCTTAGTCACAAGCGGTGGAGAACTGAACGACTCTGAATTCGAAAGGATTATAGATATTATTTCTTATATTTCAAAAAATTATGATATCTATCTATGTGCTTCTTTAGGTTTTCTCACAAAAGAAAGAGCAAAAAAACTCATGTTAGCAGGGGTTACAAGGTACCACAACAATTTAGAGACATCAAGTACATATTTTAAAAATATATGCTCAACTCATACCCAAGCACAAAAGATTGAGACTTTAAAGATTGCAAAAGAGACAGGCCTTGAAATCTGCAGTGGTGGAATAATTTCAATGGGCGAGGATATGATTGAGAGAATTAAGCTTGCATTTGAACTACGAGAATTAGAGGTTGATTCTGTTCCTATTAATATTTTAAATCCAATAAAAGGCACACCTTTTGAAGATATGAAGATCATGGACCAAAATGAAATTTTTATCACCCTGGCACTATTTAGAATTATACTACCAAGGAAGACCATTCTTCTCGCAGGCGGGAAAGAAAATGCACTAAAGGATATGGAAAAGATAGCATACAAATGTGGTATAAACGGTTGCATGGTAGGAAACTATCTTACAACACAAGGGATGGGAATAAAAGAGAAGGTAGAGATGTTAGAGAGTTTAGGCTTAGAAGTTTAAAGTAATATCCAAAAGCTTAACTATTAAGTATTGTTGGTTAAAGGGGCTATCCCTGTTCTTTTCGGATAGTCCCTTAAGTTTTGTTTTTATTTAGTACATCTACAGTCCAAAAAATTGATTTATTGCTTCAAGAGTATTCCTAACCATAAAATCAATTTCATCTTTTTCAATAACAAAAGGAGGCATAAAATATATTACATTTCCAAGAGGACGAATAAGCAACCCTTTCTTCAAAGCAGTTTTATAAATGTGATATCCCACTCTCTTTCTCCAATCAAATTCCTTTTTAGTAGCCTTATCTTCAACAAGCTCAATTGCTCCAATAAATCCAAATTGCCTATACTCACCCACAAACCTATGGTTATCAAAAGTTTCTCTAGCAAGCTCCTCAAGGTAGGTTGCTTTTTCATTTATTTTCTTGAGGACATTGTATTCCTCAAAGATTTTTAATGATTCTAAAGCAACTGCACAAGCAAGAGGATTTCCTGTGTAGCTATGGCTATGCAAAAAAGCTTTTAGGTCTATATAGTCAGCATAAAACGCATCAAAAATTTCTTGAGTTGTAAGTGTTACTGCCAATGGCATATACCCAGCAGTCAAACCTTTTGATAAACATAAAAAGTCTGGAGTTATTCCTGCATGTTCACATGCAAACATCTTTCCTGTTCTACCAAATCCAACAGCTACCTCATCTGCAATGAGATGAACATCATAGCTGGTGCAGGCTTCTCGCAATAGCTTTAAAAATTTAGGTGGGTAAATTTTCATGCCACCTGCACATTGGATAATTGGCTCAATTATCACAGCACAAATCTCTTTATGGTGCTTTTCTAAAATCTTTTCTACTTCTTCAAAACATTCTACATTGCAGCTATACCTTGTTTTGTGGTATTCACATCTAAAACAATCAGGACCTTGAATTTTTATGGATTCCTTCATAATGGGTTTATATATCTTTGAATACAGATCTATACTTCCAACAGACAATGCCCCTAAGGTTTCTCCATGATATGAATTTGTAAAACATGCAAACTTTACCTTTGTATAATTCCCCTTCTGTTGATGATATTGAAAACTCATCTTAAGAGCAACTTCGACAGACGTTGATCCATCATCAGAAAAGAATACTTTTTCCAATCCATTTGGGGTTATTTTAACTAATTTTTGAGACAATTCAATAGCTGGTTTGTGTGAAAAGTTTGCAAATATTACATGTTCTAACTTGTCTGCTTGAGCTTTGAGAGCATCATTTAATCTTTTATTACAATGTCCAAAAAGATTTGTCCACCATGAAGAAATTGCATCAAGATATCTATTTCCTTCAACATCGTATAGCCATACTCCCTGGCCCCTTTCTATAACGATAGGCGGTAGCTCTTCATAATCTTTCATTTGTGAACAGGGATGCCAAATATACTTTAAATCTCTTTGTTGCCATTCATTTAACATTCAAAAACCCCCATTATCTTCATTATTGCCCTATCATCAAAGCATTTTTTAAAAACATTTTTAAATTTATTCTCATCTACATCACTTGGAAAATCATTTATAAAGTCTACTTTGGCTAATATTGGAATATTGGTAAACTTTGCTATTGTATTTATTACCTTATCTTCATCAGGTTCATTCTTATACATATTCACTATGATCCCCTTTAAACAAAGTCCGTAAGCTTTTGCAAATTCAACTGTCAAGAGAGTGTGATTAATTGTACCCAGCTTTGTTGTTGTAACCAATATAACATTGTTGCAAATTTCTTTTATCAATTGATATTGCATATAAAATTGGTTTTTCTCTTCTTTCAGTGGCACTGCCAATCCACCACAACCTTCAATTACTACGAATTCGTAGTTCTGTGATAAATCTTCAAAGGTTTGTTTTATTTGATAAACATTAATATCTATATTTTCATCACTTGCGGCTATATGAGGAGAGGCTGGTTTTTCAAATATAAATGGTGTGAGTCTGTAAATATCCCCCTCTATTTTTGCAAAATTAACTACAAATTCTGTATCTTGAGGTATTAGCATCTTTCCTCTTCTTTTAGCACCACTTAGTACTGGCTTGAAATATCCTATGTTATATCCTTTTTCCTTTAAAGCCCAACAGAGTCCAGCACATATAAATGTCTTTCCAACATCAGTATCTGTTCCAATAATGTAAACAGCCTTCATTCTCTTCCTCTCCTTGGATAAACTATTCTTTGATTTCTTGTAAATATCCTGCATTTATAAGCAAAACTTTTTCTAACATTGGTTTTAATCTTTTTGCAACAATGGAAGCAACAATGCATAAAAATATATCTCCAGGCACACATACTAAAAATCCCCAGTATAAAGCCCAGCTAATGGTTTTGGGTATTTTTAGGTAAAAGTTATAAATTACATACAGGTAACTAACCCCTAATAAGTATACAAAAAACAAGCCAATCAATGAACCTATTATGTTCGTACTTATATTTCTGCTTTGCTTCAAATGCGATATATAGCCAGTTACATATGCACAAACGATAAAACCAATTAGATAACCAAAGGTTGGTTTAAAAATATACAATGGACCTCCACCCTCTGCAAAGATTGGAATACCAATAAGCCCTGTTGCTACATAAACAACCTGTGACAGTGCTCCAAGTTTAGGACCTAAGAGAAGTCCTGCTAATACACAAAACAGAAGCTGAAGAGTAAATGGTACATAAGGAATGGGAATTTTTATATAGGCTCCCACAGCAGTCAAAGCTGCAAAGAGAGAAACTAAGCAAATACTTTTTGTACTCACAGAATTGACCTCTCCTTTCTGTTTTGTCATTCAATGTCCTCTTTCCTTTATTATATTTTTCGGATTGAGATTTGTCAACCAAATTTAAAATAATGGTTTACTAATCAGATAAAAAAATAGTCAAATAAAGTAGATACTGAACAACTTTCTATTTTCAAGCATTTTAAAAGTTATAAAAACAAATCATTCTCCTCTGCAGCAATAACTACTTGCACTTTTCCCAATTCCCTTACTATCTCTTATACCATATCCTAATTCTGAAAGCTTTTCTATAACCTCTCTTTCTGCTTCACTTGAGCGTTTAAATCTTCTTCTCTTTGTGTTATTATCATCATAGACCAATAGCTTCAAACCTCCTGTGTATGGGTTTGTCTTTTCAATTAATATCATACATGGTTTGAAACTATGGCTTTAATATTTTCTTATCCTGTTGCATTTAATTTTACAACAAACAAAGTTGACAAATATATTTAGTGAGAATATACTAAAGTTAGAAACTGCAACTTTCTAACTTTAAGAGGTGAGAAATGGTGATTGTTGAAATAAAGAAAAAGTCACAGGTGACAATTCCAGCTCAAATTCTGAAGAAGCTAAACTTGCGTGTAGGTGATTTATTACAAATAGAGGAGAAGGATGGTAGGATAATTTTAACGCCTGTAATAGCTATTCCAAAAGAGCAGGCGTGGTTTTACTCTGAGAAGTGGCAAAGAGAAGAAGCAACTGTAGAGAAGGAGATTCAGGAAGGCAAACTCTTGGTGGCTAATTCATTGGAAGAATTATTTGATGATTTGGGGTTGAATGACGAATGAAGATTTACTACTCGCAACTTTTCAAAGAAAAAGTAAACAAATTGCCACCAGATGTAAAAAAGATACTAAAGAAAAAGTTAGAACTATTATTACAAAATCCATACCATCCTTCTTTGCGAACTAAAAAAATCCAAGGGACAAAAGATATATTTGAAACAAGCATTACGATGGGAATAAGACTGACATGGCAGTACAAAGAAGATGGAATAATTCTTAGAAATATTGGTGAACACGATAAAACTTTGAAAAATCCATAAACTTGCTTACTTATCTTCTCTATAAAAATAACTTCAATGTTGTTTTTAAAGTTTCATTTGTTGTTGCAATCACAGGAATATATACCACTGATCTTTTATAATATATTGACAACTCCTAACTTTTCAATTAACATGTTTGATATAAAATTCATTGCATAAATGCAATTGTCAATTTTCATCGCAAATATGCAATACAAATTTGAAAAATTGAATATTTGCGATAGGCACCTTTACCTATCAAGCAGGTGCTGCCATTTGGCGGCTTAATAGGGAAAGCGGTGAAAATCCGCTGCAGCCCCCGCTACTGTGAGCAGCGACAAGCCCTATTCTTTTTGGCCACTGGAAAGGTGCGGTCTTGCTCTCGCAAGGCTTCCTTTCTGGGAAGGCAAAGGGTGAGGATGAACTGCGAGCCAGGAGACCTGCCTGCTTGAGATGCCTTGTACTGTCTTCGGTGGGAAGTACAGTCAAGGTGGTAAAGACCAAAAGGGTTATTTTGTCTTTTTTTAGCTTTAGCAATAACCTATTATTTTAGAAGCTTTTTGCTTCTAATTAAAAACCTTTTAAAAGCATAGGCTTTTAAACGGTAATGAGGGGTCTTTACTGCCTTGACGCACTTGTGCCTTTTTTGTTGGCAGTAAAGACCCATTTGTTTTTCTGACGGCAAATAAAATTTTTATTTGGGAGGTAGAAAGCGCAAGATGATTTCGGTTGTTGGTTTCCCAAGAATAGGACAGAACAGAGAGCTAAAAAGATGGGTAGAAAGCTATCTTGACAAAAAGATTTCAAAAGAAGAGCTCATCCAAAATTCAAAAAACTTGAAAAAGACTCACTGGCAACTTCAAAAAGAGTATGGTGTTGACCTGATACCATCAAATGATTTTTCGTTCTATGACACTTTTTTAGACCATGCAATGCTTGTAGGTAGCATACCTGAGGAATACAAGTCGGTTTTTTCAGATGATCTTGAACTCTACTTTGCGCTTGCAAAGGGGTATCAAGACCAAAACATTGACCTTAAAGCTTTGCCAATGAAAAAGTGGTTCTTTACAAACTACCATTATCTTGTGCCTGAAATCACTGAAAACACCAAATTTGAACTTTCATCAACAAAACCTTTTGATGAATTTGTCGAAGCACTTTCGATAGGAATCAAGACAAAACCGGTGATAATCGGTGCTCTTACTTTTCTGAAGCTTTCCAAAAAATCGAATGTTGATATGTATGACAAATCTTTTTGGGAAAAGCTACTTGATGTATATATTCAAATACTAAGAAGGTTTGAAGAGTTAGGTAGCGAGTTTGTTCAGATAGATGAGCCAATACTCGTCACAGACTTGAGTACAAAAGATATAGAGCTTTTTGAAAGTTTCTACCGCAATCTTCTTTCTCACAAAGGAAATCTAAAGGTACTTCTTCAGACCTATTTTGGAGATGTCAGAGACTGCTTTGAAAAGATAATCTCCCTTGACTTTGACGCAATTGGACTTGACTTTATTGATGGAAAATTCAATTTAGAGCTCATTAAAAAATTTGGTTTCCCACAGGAAAAGTTCTTGGTTGCTGGAGTTGTAAACGGCAGAAATGTGTTTAAAAACAACTACAAAAATACGCTTGAGCTTTTAAATATGCTCTCCTCCTTTGTTGACAAGAAAAACATTGTAATTTCAACATCATGTTCTTTGCTCTTTGTGCCATACTCCTTGAAGTTTGAAACACAGCTTGACAGCAATAAAAAGAAATTTTTAGCATTTGCCGAAGAGAAGCTAAAAGAGCTGTCTGAGCTAAAGCTCTTGTTCTCACAAGAAAACTTTACTACAAACAATATCTATTTTCAAAACATTCAGCTTTTTGAAGAGATGGAGAAAAATAAGCTATCAGATGTCAGCACAGCTGTAAATAATCTTACAGACGATGACTTTGAAAGAAAACCGTGTTTTGAAGAGAGAATCAAGCTTCAAAAAGAGGTTTTGAATTTGCCACAGCTTCCGACAACAACAATTGGGTCATTCCCACAAACCCAAGATGTAAGGTCCGCTCGAAGCAAACTCAAAAAAGGTGAGATAACATTTGAAGAATATGAAAGCTTTATAAAATCCAAAATTGAAAGGGTAATAAAGCTTCAGGAAGAAATCGGGCTTGATGTGCTCGTCCATGGCGAATATGAGAGAAATGACATGGTAGAGTTTTTTGGTGAAAATTTAGAAGGGTTTTTAATTACTCAAAACGGCTGGGTTCAATCATACGGTACAAGATGCGTAAAACCACCAATTATATTCTCAGACATAAAGAGAAAAAGACCGATTACAGTTGAGTATATAAAATATGCACAGAGCCTAACAAAAAAACCTGTTAAGGGAATTTTGACAGGGCCTGTGACAATCCTTAACTGGTCGTTTGTGCGTGAAGACATACCATTAAAAAATGTTGCTTTTCAGCTTGCTCTTGCAATAAAAGAAGAGGTTTTGGAGCTTGAAAGAGAAGGTGTAAAAATTATTCAGATTGACGAGGCAGCACTGATTGAAAAGCTTCCGCTCAGGCGCTGCCAGCACAGTGAGTATCTATCATGGGCAATAAAGGCATTTAGGCTCACATGTTCAAAGGTAAAACCACAGACGCAAATCCACACGCATATGTGTTACAGCAACTTTGACGAGCTTTTAGACGAAATAGCAAAGATGGATGTGGACGTTATAACTTTTGAGGCAGCTAAATCTGATTTTACCTTGCTTGACAGCATAAACAAAAGCAGTTTAAAAGCTGAGGTAGGTCCTGGCGTGTTTGATGTTCACTCTCCAAGGATTGTATCAAAGGAAGAGATGAAAAAGCTCATTTTAAAGATGATAGAAAAGGTTGGGAAAGACAGGTTGTGGGTAAACCCTGACTGCGGTCTTAAAACCAGAAAAGAAGAAGAAGTTTTGCCTACCTTGCAAAACATGGTTCTGGCAGTGTGGGAAGTCAGAAATAACTTATAAAATAAGTCCTCCTCCTCACATAAAAACAAAAGAAGGCTGGGAAAATGCTTTTTTCAAAAATCCCAGCCTTTTTTATACTTTTCTGTACTTTTTTCTAAACTGGTTGGGCGTCATATTGCAAAATTTTGTAAAGCACTGGATAAAATAGTCTGTGTCGTTGTACCCAACTGCCTGTGAAATTTCGTATATCTTCATATTGGTGGACATCAAAAGCCTTTTTGCCTCTTCAACGCGTATCTTTTGCAAATAAGAGTTGAAATACATCCCATAATGCTTTTTGAAAAGCTGACCCAAGTACACAGGATTCAGATAAAACTTTTGCGCAACAGATTTTAACGTCAGGTTCTTGTTATAGTTTTCTTTTATATACTTTTCAAGCTCACTCATGATACCGTTAGATAGGCTTGTTTTCCACTGTCTGAACTTGTTCAGTATCCCTTCGCAAAACTTTAGCATACTTTTTTCTATATCCTCAACGTTTGAAAATTCCAGCCTCAAGCTTGAAAACCACTCTATCTCATCTTCTAAATTGAGTCCTATCCTGCTAAAATAAGAGCTTATAGATACCACTACAAAGCTCAAATACGTCCTCAAAAAGTCAAGCTGATATTTTCCTTTCTTAATATCTTCCATCATTTCTTCAACTATCTTTTGTAAGTTTTGGTTATCCTCTTCGATAGCTAAAATAAGTTTTTTGTCATATTCTTTTGAATACAAAAGCTCTTTTGAATTGGGCAGGCTGCTACTATAAAATGTAATTCCTGTCTGATTATAAAAAAGTGCAAAGTTTAAAGAGTATGCTGCCTCGTATATGGCATCAAAAAACTGAGCTCGTTTTGAAATCTTTCTTGAAAAAGCAAATACAATCTCTGTTGCAAAGTCAACCATATTTTTTATGCTCTGATATGCCTTTTTTATGTCCTCTTCAGATGTTGCAATTACATAGTACTTGCCTTCAATCTCTGAAAACTCATACATAAGTCCTTCTTTTTTCAGTAGCTCAAAACACCCCTTTATCCTTGACAATATATTTTCTATTCTCTCATCAAAATAAAGACTAAGCCAGCTCGACATCTCTTTAAAATAGACTATTCCAACATAAACTCCATTTTCTATCTTGATATTGCTGTTTTCTATCGTTTCTTTAAAGCTTCTTTCAAGAGCAAGCAAGCTCTCGCCTTCTTTAATTAGCTCCCTTTTCTTAAGTTTTGACTTTACTTTAATGAGCGTATCAACAAGCTCTTCTTCTTCAATGGGCTTTAATATGTAATTTACAACACCATGCTGGATAGCTTTTTTTGCATACTCAAAATCTGCATACCCGCTGATGATTATCACTTCAGGCGGATTTTTTAGCTCCTTTTTTACCTTCTCTATAAGGTCAAGACCACTTAAAAGCGGAATCTTGATGTCGCTGATGAGCACGTCAACCTGCATCTTTTTCATAAACTCAAAAGCAGAAAGACCATCTTCTGCCTCGCCCACTATCTCAAACCCAAGCGATCTCCAGTCAATTAGGTTTTTTAGCCCTTCTCTCATAAATACCTCATCTTCAACTATCAACACTTTGTACAGCATCTTCAAAGTCCCTCTTGTTAGGAATTTTTATCACAACTTTTAATCCCCCAAGCTCGCCTCTCAATATATCAAAGCTAAAATCTTTGTCATAAAACAGCTCAAGTCTTCTAAAAACATTTTTAAGCCCCACACTACTTGCCTTGTCAGATGAAAGTCCTTTTACAAAACGCAAGAGTTCTGTTATCTTATCATCTTCTAAGCCTTTTCCGTTGTCTTCAACATGTATTGCTATCATATCACCTTCTTTGAAAACCTTGACCAAAATCCTGCCTTCACCTTTGCTATTTTCTATCCCATGAACACATGCGTTCTCAACAAGAGGTTGTATGGTCATCTTCGGTATCTTTGTTGACTTTACATCCTCCTCAACCTCAACCTCAAATTTTAGCTTTTCCCCGAACCTGTACTTTTGTATCTCAAGGTAGTCATAAATAGCCGAAACTTCCTCTTCAATGGTTATAAGGTCGTTTTCCCACCTTATACTTCGTTTTAAAAGCTTTGCAAGAAGTTTTATGGCATTTGCTGTCTCAAACTCTTTTTTGAGCATGCTTCTCATGCGGATTGTCTCTAAGGTGTTAAAAAGAAAATGAGGATTTATCTGGCTCTGAAGCGCATTTATCTCTGCCTGTTTTTTCTCCAGTGCCAGTTCTTTTTGTCTAAGCTCATATTTTATTTCCTTCTCGAGAAGCTCTTTTATCTTTTGTGCCATGATATTGAACTCTTCTATAACCTGGCCTATCTCATCTTTGCCAGCTTCAATATTGATGCTTTCAAACTGCTGTTTTCTTGCCTTTTTTATGTGCCTTGCTAAAAGAGAAAGTCTGCTTACCACCGAATTTATTATTAAAAAAAGTGCAAAAAACGCAAGTACAAAACACAAAACCACAATTGCAAGATAATTTCTCTGATGTTCAAGCAGCCTTTTTGATATTCCGTTATTGTTGGTTGTCACAATGTATCTCCAGTTTTCAAAGTAAGGAAGCTCTGTTGATAGAAGCTTTTCAAACACAATGGTTTGATTTTTCTCTTCCTTCAAAAGGTCGCTGAGTCTTCCAACCTGATTGTAATACAAAAGGTCACTAAAATATACTGTGTCTTTTTCATCTGCTATAAATATGTGACCATCTTTAAACGTGCTCAAAATACTGTTAAGATAAACTCTGTTCAGGTCAATTCTTAAAAACTTTTTAATTGTGCTTTGCTGGTATTTGGGAACATATTGCTCATAAAAGTTGAGATTTAGCACAATAGAAACATACGGCTTTTCATTCTCAAGACCACTTAGCACATAGAGGTTTTTACCCTCTTTTTCTCCTTTTTGCAAAAACTTTTTATATTCATCTGTCAAAAACGCAAGCCCATCTGCATTCAGTATAGTAGGATTGTCACAGTATATTGTTATTTGCGAAATCTGCGGATAGAGTATTCTTGCGTTTTGAAGTATGGGTTTTATGTTCTTCTCGTACGCATCATAAAATTCTTCAACAGACATGTACCGTGTATTTACAGTCTCAATTACTCTCGGGTCCGAATATATGGTATACGCAAGATTGATTGCAAGCTCAATGGCTTTCTTGAAATTCGAAATTGTCATATTTGATGCATTTTCAAGCTGGCTGTGGAGCTTATCGTTTATATAAAAATCAATCTGCGAGATAAATTGGCTACTCAAAATCAAAAGGGGAATAAACACAAATATAAAAAATATGGAAAATATCTTCTTAAACAGAGGAATATCGTTTATAATCTTAATTACTTTGCGCATGAATCTTTCCATCTTCTTTTAAGCTAAGAGAATATTGATTTAATTATAACACACTCTTCTTCACTCTTTTATACTACCAATTGTAAGACCGTGTATGAAATATCTTTGCAGGAACGGATATACAAAAAGTATGGGCAGTGTTGCAACTATTGTCATGGTTGCACGGATAGCAGTTGGTGTCACAGTCCTGCCAGAAGATGTAAGTGATGCTGAAAAGTCGGGGTTAGTTGATGCAGACTGAACAGACTGTAAAATCTTTTGAAGCTCAAATTGCAAAGTAGAAAGCTCTGGTTTTCCGGAGTTATACAGGAAGGTGTCAAACCATGAATTCCACTGACCAACCGCAACCCAAAGTGTAACAGTTGCCAAAACAGGAAGGCAGAGCGGCATAATTATCTGAAACAGTATCCTGTATTCGCTTGCACCGTCAATCTTAGCTGACTCAATAAGACTTTGAGGAAGTCCGTCTATATAGCTTCTTATCACAATTATATTGAACGCGCTTACCATACCAGGCAAAATGTACACCCAAAACGTTCCAACAAGATGAAGATTTTTCATAAGAAGGTATGTGGGGATAAGACCGCCGCTAAAATACATTGTAAACACGATGACTCTGGAGATAAACTTTCTGAATATATAGTCCTTTCGGCTAATTCCATATGCAACCATCAAACACGAAAGAACGTTTGTTATGCTTCCTATAACAGCTCTCAAAACTGATATGAGGGTTGCATGGTATATGTCAGGATTGCTAAGTATAACCCTGTAGTTGTTGAGTGTGAATTTTCTTGGCCACAGATATATTCCACCTCTTATGGAATCAAGCGCATCGTTAAGAGAAATAGCAAGTATATTCCAAAAAGGATATAAAGTAGCTATCATCACGATTATCATGACTGTGTATACCACAATGTCAATGACCAAATCCTCTGTTGTCCTGTACTTTGCTGACGTTTGCACCTTAAAAACACCCCTCAATAAAGTTTTTTAAAATACCCTTTCGCCTTCGCCAATCTTAGATGCTATTCTGTTTGCAGTTGTAACAAGAATAAGGCTTACAACAGAGTTGAAAATACCTGCTGCTGTTGCATAAGACCATCTGCCACTGCCAATACCATATCTTAAGATGTATGTCTCAAGGATATCTGAATAGTCCAAGGTTGATGGTCTTTGCAAAAGGTACATCTGCTCAAATCCAGCATTCAAAATCCATCCAACGTTCATGATAAGAAGAATCTTGACTGTGGGTAAAATACCCGGCAAGGTTATGTACCATATTCTCTTTAGCCTGCCTGCACCGTCTATGCTTGCAGCTTCATAAAGCTGCGGGTCGATGTTTGTCATTGCAGCCAAGTATATAATTGCGTTCCAGCCCATCTCCTTCCAAACCTCAGTAATTGGTGCAATGAACCAGAAATATTGAGGTTCGCCCAAAAAGTTAATTGGTTCTTTTAGAATATGGAATTTGACAAGAAGTTCGTTTATTATCCCATAGTCAGGTGAAAGCACTGTGTATATAATGTTTGCTGCTACAACCCATGAAACAAAGTGTGGAAGGTACGAGATTGTCTGCACTGTCCTTTTAAATAGCATGTTTTTAATCTCATTCAAAAGTATTGCAAACGTAATGGACGACAAAAAGTTAAAAATGAGCTTCAAACAGCTTATGACCAAGGTATTTCTAAGCGCCTGGAAAAAATAAACGTCTGAAAATAGGTCTGCAAAGTTTTTGAATCCAACCCACTCTGAATTTTGAAAACCAAGATAAGGTTTGTAGTCTTTGAATGCCAAAAGCCAGCCCCACAGTGGAAAGTAGTTAAAAATCAGCACCATAATTAAAAAAGGAAATGTAAGAACAATTAGCTGGCGCTGGTTGTAGATTGTTGTAAAGAATCCTTTCTTAGATGACTGCATCTTCCTTTTCCTCCTTAAAAGCTTGTAGGGTCAATTAAACTAAATACTCACGGAACACCTGTAGAATTAGGTGTTCCGTGAGCTTTAAAATGCTAAACTCTAAAATACCAATTAGTTCCACTCTTTGAGTCTTCTCTGGATCTCTTTTTGTCTAAAATCGATTACCTTCTTGATAGGAATCTTCTTCATCTTGTTGAGGTATTCATTCCAGATCTTATCGTACTCACCCGGTTTTGCCATTATAGCTTTTGTGATGTACCTTCTTTGCAAGTCATCAGCCTGGTTCTGGATTGCTTGCAGGTCGTCTGGAAGCTTGATATCCCAGCCATATCCGTACGGTGAGTTCCATGTTGGTGAGAACAAGTCTTTGAACGACTTAATCTTATAAGCTTTCAAAACTTCCTTTTCATATGGTTTGTACCTCTGCTCTAATGCCTGGTCTGAGTAGTCCCAAGAAATCTTTCCGCTCTTGTCTGAATATGTCCAGTCAAACGGTGGTCTTGGGAATGCAAACCAGATATTTCCGCCAATACCCTGTTTCTTTCTGTAATCTGGGTTCATGTAATTTTGAATCTGTTTTGCATCCTTGTACATCTTACCATTCTTTACATAGTAGTCCTGGCCTTGGATACCCCAGTTGATGAGTTTCAAGATATCCTCGCCAGCCATTCTGTCCAAGAACTTGAACGCTGCAACCGGGTCCTTGCACTTCTTTGTAATTGATATTCCAGCGCCTGTCCCCATTGTGACCACGTTGTATCTATCTCTCTTTACACCCTTTTTCAAAACTGGCATTGCAATAGGAATCCTGTCATATAATCCTTGTTTTTCAAGAGAATCTATTGCAGATTGTATCTGCCATCTTTCATCATAAAAACCAACAACCCTACCTGACGAAATCTTTGCTAAGTACTGGTCATAGTTTTGTGAGAACATCTCTTTGTCAAGCAGACCTTCGTTCCACATCTGGTTGAGTATCTTGTAATATGTCTTTGCATATGGCATTGTATAGCTGTCCTTTACAACACCTGTCTTTTCGTCAATAAGCCAGCCACCATCATTTGGATAGCCTTCAAGCCTCAGCGGCTGCTGCATCAGTACATAGATTCTCCAGCTGTCTGTTAAAGCTGTGAAACCTATTGTTGGCTTTCCATTGTATGTTGGATGTTTCTTGACAGCATCTTTTACAATCTTGAAATATGTGTCAATATCTCTTACAACTGGCCATTTGTTCTCTTTGAGAACGTATATAGGTAGCCAGAACCCAGCAAACGAATAGAGCGGGTCAGACTCTTCTCTGAAAGGTGTGAGATAGTAAATGTGCCCATCCTTTGGATATTTGAGTTTTTTAAGCGCTTTTGCATCATACCACTTTTTGATGTTCTTGCCGTACTTAGCAATGTAATTATCCATCGGAACTAAAGCTCCTGCTTCAATGAACTTGTTTACAACGTTGTGTGCATTGATTAAATCCGGCAAGTCACCACTTGCAAGCATGATACCTGCTTTTGTTTCCTCGTCACTGCCGACAATAAATTCAAACTGAAGCCTTACACCTGTGATCTGTTCAACCTTTTTACCAATTGGTGTCTTCCACACATCAACCGGCTCTGCGTTAGAATCACCCCAGTAAATCTTAAAAACTATTGGTTTTTTGGACGCTGCTACTGCCTTTGTTGGAGCGCTTAAAAACCCTGGAACAATGATGGTTATCAAAAAGGCAATAGCAACCAATAAAGCAACTCTTCTTTTAAACATAATCAATCCTCCTTTCTAGAATGTAATTTTTGTATAGAAAAACTGCAAAACAACTACATGTTCATTATAAAATTTGTGGTGCATATTTAACAACCCGAGAAACTTAATATTTTATACCGCAGATTTTAGATTTTACTTTACCAGTAAATAAACCAATTTCAAGTTTGGAAAACATCACAAAATCAAAAAGGCCAGCAGCTTTGTTCTGCTGCCGGCCTTTTTTTGTATGTTTTTATCATCAATATTTTTGTTATTCCTGGCTTTCTCTCTTGAGAAGTTCGATTATATCCTGAACATAAGCAAATGCAAGGTTCACGACAGTATCAGCACCACCATAATAAATTGCAAGCCTTCCTGTGCTAGAGTCGCAAAGTGCTGCGCATGGGAATGCAACGTTTGGAACATCGCCAACACATTCATAATACTCTTGTGGTGAGAGCAGGTAAGATTTTGACCTTGCCTTTACAATCCATGGTTTTTCTAAGTCCAAAAGTGCCGCACCAAAGCTGTATACATACCCGTTGCAAGATAACAATACACCATGATAAATCAAAAGCCAGCCTTCGCTTGTTTCAATTGGTGTTGGCCCTGCTCCTATTTTGAGTGATTGCCAAGGTGTGTAGCCTGCTGACATTACATGTCTGTGGCAGCCCCAGTGAATCATGTCAGGGCTTTCGCTGTAGAATATATCACCAAAGGGTGTATGGCCTGTATCTGATGGGCGGGATAGCATAGCGTATTTGCCGTTAATTTTTCTTGGGAAAAGCACACCGTTTCTGTTGTATGGCAAAAATGCATTTTCAATCTGGTAGAACTTTTCAAAGTCGAATGTATAGCCCACACCAATTGTCGGTCCGTGATAGCCATTACACCATGTGATATAGTATCTATCTTCTATGAAAGTTACTCTTGGGTCGTATTTATACTCACTGACAAGGGGGTCTCTTGTCTCTTGAATGAAATTTATTGGCTCATCATCAATCTCCCAGTTGTAACCATCCTTGCTAAACCCACGTCTGATGTTCATTCTTCTTGCCCTATCATCTACTCTAAAAACTCCTGCAAACCCATCTTTGAACGGAACCACCGCGCTGTTGAAGATACTGTTTGCATCTTTTGCCTGATTTCTCTTGATAATTGGGTTGTGTTTAGACCTCCATACAATGTCCTTGCAGTCTTTAGGTCTTTCTTCCCATGGCATGTTTGGAAGTGATTGCCCTATTATTTTGATATCCATTAGCTCTTTCCTCCTCCATATTTTTTGATTTATGTGAATTTAAAATGTTATCCGACCATCTTGAAAAAGTATTATTTCAAAGCCTTGACAGACTCTCTTATGATAATCTTGCCTTTTATGAGCATTTTGCCATAATGTTTTTCTCCCTGCTTTATCTTTTCAACCATCATCTTGGCTGTTCTTCTGCCCATCTCTTCCAAATTCACACGGACTGTAGTAATTTTGGGCTGTGAAAGCACTGCGTGAAGGCTATCATCAAACCCCACCACCGAAACATCATCCGGCACCTTGTATCCACTTGATTTGAGCTTCTCTATTGTAAGATAAGCAGTCTTGTCACAGTTGCAAACAAATGCCGTTGGAAGGTTTTTGGGCAATACAATATCTATGAAATTGTTGTTGTCATCCCTGTCTTTTATTATCCAGTCCTTGTTGAGATCTATCTTGTTCTCCAAAAGCGCCTTGTAAAAGCCCAGGAACCTGTCCTGGATACTGCTTGTTGCGTAGATGTTCCCTACAAACCCAATTTTGGTGTGACCCTGCTCTATTAGCATGTTGGTTATCTCGTATGTTGCGTAAAAGTTGTCTGTGATGACACAGTCAACGTTAAACTTGTCACAGTAAAAGTCTAAAAACACTGTCGGGTAATTGTAACTTAAAATCTTTTGAATGTAGTCAAGACTCATCTGACCCAAAATAACAACACCGTCTACCTTCTGTTCCAAAAGCGCGTTGGGTACAGAAAGCTCATTTTCGTCTGACTGGCTTATAATGTTGAAGGTTGTTGTAAAGCCAAGCTTCTCTAAACTGTTTGAAAGATGCTTGTAAAGGTCTATGTAGAAATAGTCGTCTTTACCATAGTATTTTTCTGACGATATCACACCGATGGAATACGTTAGGTTTTCTCTTAGCATCCTTCCCTTTGCGTTGTAGATGTAACCCATCTCCTGGGCAGTCTTTATGATTTTCTCTTTCAGGGATGAACTAATATCAGGGCTGTCCTTGAGCGCCTTTGACACTGTTACCTTGGAAACACCAAGCTTTTCGGCAATGTCTTTCATGGTAACTCTCTTGTCCATGGTCTTTTTATTCCCCTTCAAAATAGGCTTTACAAGCCTTTTCTTTTTTACTTACTATTATACTTTATTTCTCTGTAACTTTACAGGGTCAAGCTCGAAACTTTTAGTCAACCCTTTTTATTATCTCCAAACACATTCTGCCATTGTGATACGGGCACTTCCATTGCTCAACAATTGGCATATCTGCAGCTTCTAAATCCTCATTTACCTTCCACAGCCATTCAGAGTTCTTTCTTCTGTCAACAAGATGCTCTTTTATGAACTCCCATGTCTTGATGGCTGCATCTAAATATTTTTCCTCTTTTGTCTTTTGATATGCATTGAAAAATCCAACAACCGTCTCTGCTTCAACCCACCAGATTTTGCTTCTGTCAACCCTGTCCTCTACCTTCTCGTTTATAAGACTTTGACCATCAAAGGCTTCTTTTAAAGTTACTTGCGCAACCTCTAATGTGAGCTTTTCAACCTCCTCTTTTAATTCTTCATCCTTCAGATACTTAGCAGCTTCGTCCAAAAGCCAACTTGCTTCAATGTCATGTCCATATGATACTGCTTTTATAAGTTCGTTCCAGTTATCATCGCAGAATACCTTGAAGTGACCTGTTCCTTTTTTGTAAATCTTGTCAACAAAGAGTCTTACAATCCACTCAAGCGCTTCATACACATCTTTAGTTCTCAAAACCCTGTAAAGGTTTGTGTAGCTCTCCAGTACATGAAGATGCGTGTTCATTGTTTTTGAGGCAATTACTCCATTTTCGCTCAAAAACCTGTTTTCTTTTTCTTGCCAGTTTCTCTCAAACTGTTCTGTGTATCCATTTTCCCTTTTGCATTTTGTCTCTAAAATTTCGAAAAGCCTCTTTGCCAAATGAAGAGCTTCTTCGTCCCCGGATGCTTCATAGTACTCCGAAAGTCCGTATATGCCAAAAGCCTGAACATAAACATGTTTTGTCACATCAACGGGCACACCTTTATGGGATACATTCCAGAAAAGTCCTTCATACTCTTTGTCCCAAAACTTGTTTTTTAAAAATTCAAACGCATGAAAAGCCAGCTCTTTGCATTTTTCATTTTTCAGTACATTGTAACATGCTGAGAAAAACCACAATATCCTCGAGTTCAAAATGCAACCTTTTTGAGCTTTTCTGTGAATGTTAAGATTAAAGTCCATATATCCATAGTAGCCACCAAATTCATCGTCCTTTAAACTTTGCCAAAACGGTATTATCTTTTCTTCAAGATGAGCTTTTAAATCTTCCTTAAACCTTGTAATATCCATTTTTCACCAGCTCACTTAAAAGTTTAGTAAATAGGTTACTTAATCGTTCACTTTATATTTCTATATTAATTGTTTTTTTATATTCTGTCAACGGTTTTTTAAAAAGGGTTTATCCTAAGCTGTAGCCGGACAAGCCCTTGAAAAAGTCTTATTTATATTTTGAAAGTCCTACTTGAAAAGAAAGGTCAAAACTGTTTTGAGAAGTCCCTGGAAGTTATTATCCAAAAGCCCGTCTTCTCTGTGAGCAGGAGTTAATGCAACCACTTTGCCCTTGCCAAAATTGTGCCACCATCCTGCAATTGAACCGCCATCCTCTGATTCAGAGTAAAGATAGATGTTAGTATTTTCTTTGTCGCAAAAAACAAAATAGTGTTCATCCACAATTGTGAAGTCAAACCCTTTGCTGCCAAGAACAACTTTTTGGAAAGAGTGATATCTTACAGGTTTGTGCTTCTCTGGATGAAACTTAAAATACCCTCTCACAAGTTTGCAAAACTCTCCTTCTTCAGGGTATGAGGCAAGCCCTGAGTGCCATACAAAAAGCCTTCCACCGCCTTCAACATACTCTTTTATTCTCTTTTCCAACTGCTCTGTCATCCAGCACTTTACAATTTCATCCTGCGGATTTATCCTGTTTTCTGCAGAGATTACAATTGCATCTGGATTTTGAGAAAGAAACTCCTCAAAGTTTTCAATAGATGCATCTATTATCTCGCAGTTATCTAAAGCAGTACTTGTGGCTTGCTGTAAGGCTTTGAGCAGGTTGTCATGACTGTGGTAAAAATCTCCAACCAAAGCCAAGATTCTTTTCATATTCTTACTCCCCACTTCCCCAAAAAAATATTTCAAAAGTTCTCCAAAAGTTCTAAGATGAATTTGAGCTTATTGGTACTTTCCATGTAAGCATATCTTCCACCTGTGTAATCCCCTTTTTGAATAACCTCAATTCCTTCTTTTTTAAGATTTTCAATCTTCTCATCCATGTTCTTTACAAATACACCTATATGGTGAATACCCTCGCCGTGAGTTTCCAAAAAGTCTCTCCATGTAGAAGGATTCTCATCTGGCTCAATCAGCTCAATCTCTATGTTTTTAAAGTTTCTGAAAAATGCAAGTTTTGCTCTGGCATTTGTAGGCTTTCCTCTATACTCTGTGTGTGTTTTTTCGTACCCTTCAGTTTCGATAATCTGTGGAACCTCAACTCCAAAAAACTGCGCAAAGTCTTTTGCTGTCTTTTCAATGTCTCTAACAATTATTCCTATCTGGACAACAACATCTGTTTCCAAAATCTCGTTCGCCACCTTTTATGCCTCCTTTGAAATTGTTTACATGACAATATTGTATCTCACTTTGTTAAGTTATGGGTATACAAATTTCTGCTTTGTTTTTGCACATTTTCGATAAAACAGCTCTCAATATTTTGTAAGTTTAACCTGATCCCAGTTCATTGAAATAACTACATAAAAGAGGTAAAATAATCTTGTAGGTAGGGCATGTAAGTTTAAATAAAACATAGTAAGGTCAAAATTTTAATAAAAAGATTTAAAAAGAGGGTAGGAATGAGAAATGGAGATAGCCAACGTTGCAAGAAGGATTATCCAAAACATATCAAAGGTGATTGTGGGAAAAGAAGCTCAAATTGAGCTTGTAATAACATCTCTCTTTGCCGGTGGGCATGTTCTTTTAGAGGACGTCCCGGGCACAGGAAAAACAATGCTATCAAAGGCTCTTGCAAAATCTATAAATTGTAGTTTCAAAAGAATTCAGTTCACGCCAGACCTTCTGCCATCAGATCTGACAGGTATATACTACTTCAACATGAAAACACAAGAGTTTGAGTTCAGACCAGGTCCAATTTTCACAAATATACTGCTGGCTGATGAAATAAACAGGGCAACTCCGAGAACACAGTCAAGTCTTCTTGAATGCATGGAAGAAAGACAGGTGACAATTGACGGTATCACACATAAGTTAGAAGACCCATTTTTTGTTATTGCTACTCAAAACCCCATTGAAATTCAGGGAACATATCCTCTCCCTGAGGCGCAGCTTGACAGGTTTTTGATAAAGCTCAGTTTAGGATACACAAACAAAGAAGAGACTATCCAGATGCTCACAAGGTTCAAAGAAAAAAATCCTCTTGATGAGATCGAACCTGTGGTAGCAAAGGATGAGGTAATAATGATTCAGGAAAAGATAAAAGAGGTGTATGTAAACGAAGATATTCTATCTTATATATACGAAATTTGTCAAAGCACAAGAGAACACGAAATGGTTCAGCTTCCTGCAAGCAACAGAAGCTTCATTGCTCTTATGCGTGCATCTCAAAGCCTCGCTGCTGTCCGAGGCTACGATTTTGTTCTTCCTGATTTTGTCAAGTACTTAGCTCCTTTTGTCCTCAGCCACAGGATTCTTCTCAAAAATCAATATATAATCAAAAACACAAAGTCGTCAGATGTGATAAACGAGATACTTGAAAAGGTACCAGTGCCAAGTGAGAATTTCGCTTTTTGAAAACATTTAGTTGTTATATTTATTTGCACAATGAATAAGCATACTATCCTTGCAACATCACATCAAAAGCTAAATAATACTCTATTCGCCTCTTGCTTCAAATTTTCTCACTTCAGGCTAATAATATCAACCAAAGAAAGATTTATCAAAAACCTCAATAGGAGTTGTTATTACATAATTCTCTTCCCTCACAACACCATCCCTGCTGCCTACCTGCCCAAAATAGTTAAATCCCCAGCCCCAGATACTCCCATCTTCCTTAACTGCTACTGTGTGCCAGCCTCCTCCTGATATCGATACAACTCCTTCTATCCCCCCCACTCTAACAGGAAAAACCTTGCTCACTACAGTCCCATCTCCAAGCTGTCCTCTCCTGTTCATACCCCATGCCCACACACTGCCATCTCCTTTCACCACCAGCGCATGCTTATACCCAGCCGCTATCATCCTCACATCTTCCAATAACTCTCTCTCAATAAGCACAGGGAAAATACGTTCATTCTCTCTCCACAAATCATACTCAAAAACTCCCCATGTCAACACTCTGCCATCTTGCCTCAACGCCACCGCATGATTCTCACCCAATGCTATCGCCACTATGTCTTCTAACTTATCTATTATAATAAACTTTCTTTTGTCCCATAAATCTATATCACCACATAGATGTTTGTGCCATCTTTTCCCCCATGCTACTATCCTGCCGTCCTTCCTCAATGCAAAAACTAAATATCTGTTCGTCGCTATCGATACTATCTCACCCAAACCCTCTACCTTCAGCGGAACCTCACAATGGGTTACTATCTCGTTTAAACCCAATACTCCATCACTATTAAACCCCCAAACCCAAATTGTCCCATCTCTTTTCAATGCCAAAGAATGCCCCTCCGCCGCAGCTACCATCACTACATCTTTCAAGCCTTTTACTTGCACAGGAACTAACTTGCTCTCCCTCGTCCCATCTCCAAGCTGCCCGCCTTCATTCCTGCCCCAAGCCCATACTGTCCCGTCTCTCCTCAGCGCAAGATTATGGTCTTTCCCCGCTGACACCATCACTATATCCTCTAATCCTTTTACTCGCACAGGAGTGGCAAAAATGCCACCCTTCTCACCTATCCCTAACTCCCCATTCCAGTTCGAACCCCATGCCCATACACTACCATCACTTAATACCGCAAGCGTATAATTATCTCCACATGAAACCTGCACTGCCTTCCTCATCCCCACAATCACCTTCCTATTTAATCCTGTGTTTTTATCTGCCTCATCTTCTTTTATTATTCCTGCTAACGCTCAGTAAACCAATTTATGCTCAGAACCATCTTCATTGTAGTATGAACTCCCTTCTCTTCCCCCCCATTCAATCCACATTGGATTTCCATTTTCGTAATATCTTGCTGTATAAAACTTATATTTGTACTTTTCCCTTTCTTCTTCACTCAAAGGTGGCAATCTATAAAATGTTTCTTTTACCCTGCCATCTTCATAATACCACACCATGCAGGGCTCTTCTCCCCTACGCCACTTACCTTCAATGCAATATTCCACTGCCTTTTCCTGACCGTGTTTGTACCACCACACTGCCGCAGGCCCATCTTCTCTGTGCAGTTTACCCCCCTTGAAATACTCCTCAAATTCCTTCACTCCATTGTCATAATACCACACATTCGCTGGTCCTCCTTCCCTGTGCCTCCTGCCTTCTTTAAAATACGTCTCTCCTCTTATCCTACCATCTCTGAAATAACATATATACCCAGGTCCTCCTTCCCTGTGATGCTTGCCTTCAATGTAATACTCCTCTATCTTCTTCGCTCCATCCTCGTAATACACTACTCTCGCAGGTCCATCTTCCCTGTGAAGCTTACCTTCCCTGTAATAGCACTCCTCCTTAACTTTCCCACTCTCGTAATACTCAATCTTCGCTGGCCCTCCTTCCCTGTGAACCTTCCCATCAACATAATACACCTTCGCAACAACTTCCCCTCTGTATGAATATCTTATATACGCAGGTCCGTCTTCCCTGTGAACCTTCCCTCCTCGATAATATATCTCTATCTCCTTCTTCCCATTGTCGTAATATTTCACATACGCAGGTCCATCCCCCCTGTGCTCTTTGCCCTTGCTGTAATATATCTCATACTTCAATCTGCCATCTGCATAATACCCCCTCTCAACTCCATCCCTCTCCTTCTCCGCTTCTGCCTCTTCACCCCCTTTCTTCTCTTCATCCTCTCCCATCCTGTCCAAATATCTGCTGTAGCCGTCCTTAACTTCCCAAACCTCTATTACCTCATCCAAATCAAGCACATCTATCGTCTTTACAAAATCCCTGTTATCTGGTCCTGCATTCTCACTTATGTCTAAAAATCCATATCCCTCATTTTCTTTCGCAGATTTTATTATTTGTATCTCATTTACAGAAGATGTAACAAACCACCCATAGTATTTTTGAACCCAGTATCCCTTGTATCTTATTTGCCACTTCCTTTCATACACAGCTGTCACATCATCCACTAACACTACCTTCTCATAAATCCCTCTCTCCCCTTCCACCGGTCTAAATCCTCTCAACTTAACGTCTTCTTCGTCTGTCGATATTAATCTGTATCCTTTCAAAATGTAAGTCCCCGGGATATAGCAATTTTCATAACAATATTCTTTGCCTCTGTAAACACAGACTTTCTCACATCCATACAACATCCTAAATAGCATCAGTATCGCCTCCTTACTCCTCAAAACGTATAAATCTTTTTTCTACTTCAGAATATCTTGCTATCACTTTCATATTCTTATTTCCTCTCATTTCTATCAAAAATGCACCATCTTTTAAACTTAGGGGATTTTCAAAGTGAACAAAATACTCCGGTATTGCCTTGTCTTTCATTTGATTCATTACATCATTGCTTATATGCTCACTGTATCCAGCACCTGTTGCTGTAAATCCAGTCCCTGTGAATGGTTTGGAAAGATACCTTTCCGCTAACTCTTCATCCTCCTCAAATAAAATAAAATGTTCTTTACGAATACCCAAATTAGCAAGCTCTTCATCCGAAATGTCTTCAAACATATTTTTGCTAACTGGAATTTTTATCTTGTCTACGTCCTTCGTTTTAAATACCACAATATAGCATGATATTTCATTATATTTAATATCAGATAGCTTATTATGATCCGGAAATGGTGAACCTTTGTAATCTAACCTTAGTCGTGCTACAAGTTCCTCACAAGTCTTAGTGTCTTCAAGGTCAGCTGCACACGCTATAAATCCACTTACAGATGGATTTTCCGCATTTATATAATATTTATTTAACATCTCCTCATCAGGGCTTAGAACTCTTATTAATACTGTATCCTCATCTGGTTTTGGTATTGAGCTTCTAATTTTAAGCAATATTTTCCTTACTTCAGATGGAAGTTTTTGTTCTTTTTCGTCATGAACAAATCTCTTAATGTACTCTAAAAACTCTTCTTTCGAAAGTGAATTTCCTATAAGAACATTATCTAATTCCTGGGTAAAAGATTTTCTGCCTTCGTCAAGTTTACCAAAACCTTCTTTTTCAATTATCTTAAATTTTTCGGCTACATCTGGCCATTTTCCCCAAAGTTTAGTCTCCTCAGGTGTGCAGTCATTATGCACAAGCAATCCAGAGCTTCCAACAAAGTAAGTATGATAATCTTCTATGTTGAGATTATAAATTTTTACAGGTGCGCTTAACTTCTCAACTTCTACTTCATATACTACTTTCATTATACCATCTTGTGTTACTATTTTGTCACCACTTTTTATATCCTCAGCTGCTTCCCACCAGCCCGAATCTGTAAAGAATAAGTGCGATTTCGTAGTTTTTACTTCATCATCTCCAACTTTGATATGAACAATTTCTTCCGCACTCTTGACATAAATCTGTTTAACTTTCTTATAAGCTGTCTTACCTGTATTGACATCCTTCGCAAAAACAAAATCACCTATCTTTATCTCATCTATCCTCTTTTTACCCTCTTTTGTAATAACAATTGTGTCCCCGGTAAAGCAACCTTCTTCTAAAAATTTTAGTGATTCTTCAGCCGAATCCTCACTCATTCCCTCTTCTATTAATTTCTTCTTCAGTTTTGCCCTTGATAAGCCAAATTCACATCCATCCACTGTTGTTAAATCTAACTCATCTTCAATCCTGTACACAGACCTAATCTTTTCAAAAACTCTTCCCACAGATGTTTTCAAGTAGTCCTTTATTGTTTCCACTGCCTCAACAACTTTGAGAGCTGCTTCACGAGATAGTATCTTGAATTTTTCAAGCTTATTTACCTTAACAGCTAAACTGTCCATTTTTTCAATAAGCGCAGGGTCAATACCTCTTGCCATAGCTTTTACTGCACTATCACCATAATTGTTGATCACTCTCGCAGCATCTGGACCATACCTCTTTATAGCCTCAATCGCATCAGGACCGTATCTTGCTGCAACTTCAGCAACTTCATCTCCAAATTGTTCAGCTATCTGGGCTATCTCATCCAGTTGATTTTTTACCGTCTTGAATAACGTCATAATACCCGGTACTAAATATTCAATTACCTTAAATACTCCAAATGTAGCAATATTTAGTATCAACTCGCCAAACAGTTGGCTTGCATATTCATAATCTCTTGTCTCCCAGTACAAAATTATTGTTTCTAACGTCATAATGAGATTGATTGTGCTGATTACAAACAATGAATAGAATATAATTGCTAAAAGCGGATTGGTTGCAGCAATTAAAGCACAAGATATTTGCAGTACATCAAATATAGCCCAAGCAAGTGTAGTTAAACTAACCAGCGCAACCATAACATCAACAGCTGCAGAACCACCTGCAAGCCCTCCGCTTATCATGTATCCTGCTGCGCCAGTTTCCGAATCTAAAACTATATAACCTGCTCCCTGCCAGTTGTAGTACCTTATCTCTTTTTGCGGTATTATTACTATCTTCCCGCTGTTAACAGCATTGGTGATATCTGTTTTAACATGCTCGGAAACATCCAGTTCATTTATTCTGTCAATGTTATCCTTGCCTATAGTATATATAGGTATCCATCTATTGCTTGCTTCTGCATGTTTTTAGATTTAATAAATATGCGTAGGTAATACTCAAATCAAATATGATTTCAAATGATTAAGATACTGCTTTCAACTGACCTTGGAAAAAAACACTTTGATATTGACCTTTACAGAAAAAGCCTGATATCTTATAAACAAAAAGCTGTCTACCATTGTGGCAGATAGCTTTTGCAGGTTCTTGAACCTTTTGTCTACATCCCCTGCTCCTTCTTTTTTAAAAAAGCTACTAGTTTCTTATCCTCTACAATTACATGGTTCTCTAACCACTCTTCAATAATCCCTCTTATCTTCATAACAGCAGCTACTAACTCTCCTTCCTTTCCTGCTTCCTCTCGATACTTTTTATATTTTTCAAGAAAGCTGTCGTGTTCTCTCTTGTGTGAAAAATAGGGCGGATACAAATACTTCTTCATGCGATATTCTTGACGTGAAAAACTAATAGCTAAATTATTCCCCAAAAAGCGTAGCTCTTCTAAAACATCTTTTTGACTTTCAGGCTGTTCATAGGCATGTAAAATTTTATTCATTCTCTCAACAATTTTTTTGATATCCTCGTCGAAACCTTCATCACCTAAAGTATACTGTTCTTTCCATTCTATCTGCGACACTTCCAATCACCCTCTCTCTAATATTTCTTTTTCGGTATTATTTCTTTCAGCAACTTTTTTAAAAATATTATACTGCAAAAAAATATAAACCCAATTTTGCTCAACTCTCTTTTACCAACACAAACCTGCAAAACTGTAGCTATTTCGCATTATCAACAAAAGAAAGACTTATCAAAAACCTCAATAGGAGTTGTTATTACATAATTCTCTTCCCTCACAACACCATCCCTGCTGCCTACCTGCCCAAAATAGTTAAATCCCCAGCCCCAGATACTCCCATCTTCCTTAACTGCTACTGTGTGCCAGCCTCCTCCTGATATCGATACAACTCCTTCTATCCCCCCCACTCTAACAGGAAAAACCTTGCTCACTACAGTCCCATCTCCAAGCTGTCCTCTCCTGTTCATACCCCATGCCCACACACTGCCATCTCCTTTCACCACCAGCGCATGCTTATACCCAGCCGCTATCATCCTCACATCTTCCAATAACTCTCTCTCAATAAGCACAGGGAAAATACGTTCATTCTCTCTCCACAAATCATACTCAAAAACTCCCCATGTCAACACTCTGCCATCTTGCCTCAACGCCACCGCATGATTCTCACCCAATGCTATCGCCACTATGTCTTCTAACTTATCTATTATAATAAACTTTCTTTTGTCCCATAAATCTATATCACCACATAGATGTTTGTGCCATCTTTTCCCCCATGCTACTATCCTGCCGTCCTTCCTCAATGCAAAAACTAAATATCTGTTCGTCGCTATCGATACTATCTCACCCAAACCCTCTACCTTCAGCGGAACCTCACAATGGGTTACTATCTCGTTTAAACCCAATACTCCATCACTATTAAACCCCCAAACCCAAATTGTCCCATCTCTTTTCAATGCCAAAGAATGCCCCTCCGCCGCAGCTACCATCACTACATCTTTCAAGCCTTTTACTTGCACAGGAACTAACTTGCTCTCCCTCGTCCCATCTCCAAGCTGCCCGCCTTCATTCCTGCCCCAAGCCCATACTGTCCCGTCTCTCCTCAGCGCAAGATTATGGTCTTTCCCCGCTGACACCATCACTATATCCTCTAATCCTTTTACTCGCACAGGAGTGGCAAAAATGCCACCCTTCTCACCTATCCCTAACTCCCCATTCCAGTTCGAACCCCATGCCCATACACTACCATCACTTAATACCGCAAGCGTATAATTATCTCCACATGAAACCTGCACTGCCTTCCTCATCCCCACAATCACCTTCCTATTTAATCCTGTGTTTTTATCTGCCTCATCTTCTTTTATTATTCCTGCTAACGCTCAGTAAACCAATTTATGCTCAGAACCATCTTCATTGTAGTATGAACTCCCTTCTCTTCCCCCCCATTCAATCCACATTGGATTTCCATTTTCGTAATATCTTGCTGTATAAAACTTATATTTGTACTTTTCCCTTTCTTCTTCACTCAAAGGTGGCAATCTATAAAATGTTTCTTTTACCCTGCCATCTTCATAATACCACACCATGCAGGGCTCTTCTCCCCTACGCCACTTACCTTCAATGCAATATTCCACTGCCTTTTCCTGACCGTGTTTGTACCACCACACTGCCGCAGGCCCATCTTCTCTGTGCAGTTTACCCCCCTTGAAATACTCCTCAAATTCCTTCACTCCATTGTCATAATACCACACATTCGCTGGTCCTCCTTCCCTGTGCCTCCTGCCTTCTTTAAAATACGTCTCTCCTCTTATCCTACCATCTCTGAAATAACATATATACCCAGGTCCTCCTTCCCTGTGATGCTTGC
The DNA here is from genome assembly GCF_003999255.1 of Caldicellulosiruptor changbaiensis. Taxonomy (GTDB): domain Bacteria; phylum Bacillota; class Thermoanaerobacteria; order Caldicellulosiruptorales; family Caldicellulosiruptoraceae; genus Caldicellulosiruptor; species Caldicellulosiruptor changbaiensis. The sequence continues at coordinate 320,429 of NZ_CP034791.1, read as the reverse complement.
CTTCAATGTAATACTCCTCTATCTTCTTCGCTCCATCCTCGTAATACACTACTCTCGCAGGTCCATCTTCCCTGTGAAGCTTACCTTCCCTGTAATAGCACTCCTCCTTAACTTTCCCACTCTCGTAATACTCAATCTTCGCTGGCCCTCCTTCCCTGTGAACCTTCCCATCAACATAATACACCTTCGCAACAACTTCCCCTCTGTATGAATATCTTATATACGCAGGTCCGTCTTCCCTGTGAACCTTCCCTCCTCGATAATATATCTCTATCTCCTTCTTCCCATTGTCGTAATATTTCACATACGCAGGTCCATCCCCCCTGTGCTCTTTGCCCTTGCTGTAATATATCTCATACTTCAATCTGCCATCTGCATAATACCCCCTCTCAACTCCATCCCTCTCCTTCTCCGCTTCTGCCTCTTCACCCCCTTTCTTCTCTTCATCCTCTCCCATCCTGTCCAAATATCTGCTGTAGCCGTCCTTAACTTCCCAAACCTCTATTACCTCATCCAAATCAAGCACATCTATCGTCTTTACAAAATCCCTGTTATCTGGTCCTGCATTCTCACTTATGTCTAAAAATCCATATCCCTCATTTTCTTTCGCAGATTTTATTATTTGTATCTCATTTACAGAAGATGTAACAAACCACCCATAGTATTTTTGAACCCAGTATCCCTTGTATCTTATTTGCCACTTCCTTTCATACACAGCTGTCACATCATCCACTAACACTACCTTCTCATAAATCCCTCTCTCCCCTTCCACCGGTCTAAATCCTCTCAACTTAACGTCTTCTTCGTCTGTCGATATTAATCTGTATCCTTTCAAAATGTAAGTCCCCGGGATATAGCAATTTTCATAACAATATTCTTTGCCTCTGTAAACACAGACTTTCTCACATCCATACAACATCCTAAATAGCATCAGTATCGCCTCCTTACTCCTCAAAACGTATAAATCTTTTTTCTACTTCAGAATATCTTGCTATCACTTTCATATTCTTATTTCCTCTCATTTCTATCAAAAATGCACCATCTTTTAAACTTAGGGGATTTTCAAAGTGAACAAAATACTCCGGTATTGCCTTGTCTTTCATTTGATTCATTACATCATTGCTTATATGCTCACTGTATCCAGCACCTGTTGCTGTAAATCCAGTCCCTGTGAATGGTTTGGAAAGATACCTTTCCGCTAACTCTTCATCCTCCTCAAATAAAATAAAATGTTCTTTACGAATACCCAAATTAGCAAGCTCTTCATCCGAAATGTCTTCAAACATATTTTTGCTAACTGGAATTTTTATCTTGTCTACGTCCTTCGTTTTAAATACCACAATATAGCATGATATTTCATTATATTTAATATCAGATAGCTTATTATGATCCGGAAATGGTGAACCTTTGTAATCTAACCTTAGTCGTGCTACAAGTTCCTCACAAGTCTTAGTGTCTTCAAGGTCAGCTGCACACGCTATAAATCCACTTACAGATGGATTTTCCGCATTTATATAATATTTATTTAACATCTCCTCATCAGGGCTTAGAACTCTTATTAATACTGTATCCTCATCTGGTTTTGGTATTGAGCTTCTAATTTTAAGCAATATTTTCCTTACTTCAGATGGAAGTTTTTGTTCTTTTTCGTCATGAACAAATCTCTTAATGTACTCTAAAAACTCTTCTTTCGAAAGTGAATTTCCTATAAGAACATTATCTAATTCCTGGGTAAAAGATTTTCTGCCTTCGTCAAGTTTACCAAAACCTTCTTTTTCAATTATCTTAAATTTTTCGGCTACATCTGGCCATTTTCCCCAAAGTTTAGTCTCCTCAGGTGTGCAGTCATTATGCACAAGCAATCCAGAGCTTCCAACAAAGTAAGTATGATAATCTTCTATGTTGAGATTATAAATTTTTACAGGTGCGCTTAACTTCTCAACTTCTACTTCATATACTACTTTCATTATACCATCTTGTGTTACTATTTTGTCACCACTTTTTATATCCTCAGCTGCTTCCCACCAGCCCGAATCTGTAAAGAATAAGTGCGATTTCGTAGTTTTTACTTCATCATCTCCAACTTTGATATGAACAATTTCTTCCGCACTCTTGACATAAATCTGTTTAACTTTCTTATAAGCTGTCTTACCTGTATTGACATCCTTCGCAAAAACAAAATCACCTATCTTTATCTCATCTATCCTCTTTTTACCCTCTTTTGTAATAACAATTGTGTCCCCGGTAAAGCAACCTTCTTCTAAAAATTTTAGTGATTCTTCAGCCGAATCCTCACTCATTCCCTCTTCTATTAATTTCTTCTTCAGTTTTGCCCTTGATAAGCCAAATTCACATCCATCCACTGTTGTTAAATCTAACTCATCTTCAATCCTGTACACAGACCTAATCTTTTCAAAAACTCTTCCCACAGATGTTTTCAAGTAGTCCTTTATTGTTTCCACTGCCTCAACAACTTTGAGAGCTGCTTCACGAGATAGTATCTTGAATTTTTCAAGCTTATTTACCTTAACAGCTAAACTGTCCATTTTTTCAATAAGCGCAGGGTCAATACCTCTTGCCATAGCTTTTACTGCACTATCACCATAATTGTTGATCACTCTCGCAGCATCTGGACCATACCTCTTTATAGCCTCAATCGCATCAGGACCGTATCTTGCTGCAACTTCAGCAACTTCATCTCCAAATTGTTCAGCTATCTGGGCTATCTCATCCAGTTGATTTTTTACCGTCTTGAATAACGTCATAATACCCGGTACTAAATATTCAATTACCTTAAATACTCCAAATGTAGCAATATTTAGTATCAACTCGCCAAACAGTTGGCTTGCATATTCATAATCTCTTGTCTCCCAGTACAAAATTATTGTTTCTAACGTCATAATGAGATTGATTGTGCTGATTACAAACAATGAATAGAATATAATTGCTAAAAGCGGATTGGTTGCAGCAATTAAAGCACAAGATATTTGCAGTACATCAAATATAGCCCAAGCAAGTGTAGTTAAACTAACCAGCGCAACCATAACATCAACAGCTGCAGAACCACCTGCAAGCCCTCCGCTTATCATGTATCCTGCTGCGCCAGTTTCCGAATCTAAAACTATATAACCTGCTCCCTGCCAGTTGTAGTACCTTATCTCTTTTTGCGGTATTATTACTATCTTCCCGCTGTTAACAGCATTGGTGATATCTGTTTTAACATGCTCGGAAACATCCAGTTCATTTATTCTGTCAATGTTATCCTTGCCTATAGTATATATAGGTATCCATCTATTGCTTGCTTCTGTAAGTATCTTTACTGCTGAAACTGAAGGTAATTTAAATATTTGTTCGTGTATCCCATGCTCTAGCGCAGAAGCTATTACTCCTGATGTTATCATATATCCTCGTTCGCTCTGCTTTTTACCCTCAAGACTAACAACACCCATTACATCATGGTCTACATCAATATAAAACGAACCGCCTGTTACCTCAACAGGAGTATTGAATATATACTTTACAGTTGGGCTGTAGCCAGTCATTGCTTCACTAACTTGGCGAACAGAACTTACCTTCATTGCTCTTGCCATAATTGAATTAAATGCATCAAGCTGAGCAAAGTATGTCTTACCTGCACTATTTAAAATCTCTCCCATTACCTGATCTGTATAAATGCTTTCCTCATTTACTGTATCTTTTATGACTGACACTCTCTCTTTGATAGCATCAAGTTCTTTAACATCAATCTTGCCAAAATCAAAACATATGCTATAAAATCCTCCAACAGTGACAGTGTTGGTTATCTTCTCAACAGTTCTTCCTACATGTCCTATCTCAATTGTAAATTCCTGCCTATTTCCAAATCCTGCTGCCTTACCTTCTGCAACAACCCGGCCATCTATTTTCAGCTGCGGTTTCAACTGAACCATATAAGCAGGTGTTTTAAATAACCCGCCGTAATGATTGATAATTTCTTCGTCCTCATGTGTGGCTGGAATCCATGAAAGAGTTATCTTTTTACCATATAGTTCAACTGCCTTGAACTGAATACTAAAATCATACGTTCCTGAAAAATTCAAGTTGAACGGTTCATTTCCCCTGATTGAAAATCCTATTTTCTCACTACTTGCATCAGGTATCGTATTTGTTTTTGCAAGTACTGTAACTATCTTGAATGGCAATGTAATAGGAAGCATCCCCAGCTTTTCAGGCTTTATTTTCTTGCCACCTATCAATTTGTTAGTATCAACATTACTAAGATTATTCCCCTCAATGTAGGCTTGCAGCTTCCCTTTAATCTCATCCATGAAGCTGCTCATCTTTTCGATATCTATTTTCGTGATGGTCTCGCCATCTCTTTCACCACTAACTTTAAATGCATCCATAATTTGCTCATCTGTGACTTTGGTGACTGCTTTAATATCCAAACCCGATTCTACACTATATTGTTTGAAACTTGGATCTAGAGGAACCCACACTTTTTGACCTTTCATAGCCCCTGCGCCGCGATAGTAATCATAGGGTACATATGCTTCTACCCAAACATGCTCAAATCGAACAGCAACAATTGCACCACCAGACACAACAGATTCGGTAGGTATACCAAGAGAGCCAAGCACTTTTACAGCTGCTTCGGCAGTTTGAGCACCTGTCCAATTTTTTACCTTCTCCACAGGCACTTCAACAATACCTTTAACATATCGTGAAGGAATGCCCTTGTATCTTAACATTGCTATTAAGAGCGACGCTTGGTCATAGTCATTGCCGGCTAACTGGTTTAACGTGCCAGTTGCACCTTTTCTCGAACCATAGTAAGGCTCAAAATCTATGTTGTTTTTTACAAATTCATACATTCTCACTGGTGTTTTGAGTGAATCAGCTAAATTTTTGATTTCCTGTGTAAATTTTGTCTCAGCAGTCTCAGCCAAATCCGCATCAACAGGAGTCTTTGGCAACACATTTGCCAAAGACTCCTGTTGTGCAACACTATACCCAGATGCTGCGGCTTCATTACCAATTGCTGGTTTAGGTGGAGTTAAGCTAGCATTGTTATGAGGAAGTGTACCCAATGGTTGCTGGGGCTGTTCAGGATTTAATATATTCTCTATCTCCTGAAGTTTGTTCCTTAGAAGTTCCATGTCCTTACCTTTGTATTCTTTTACGCGGTTCAAAAGTTCATCAAGCTTATCAAATAAGACTTCAAAATTGTTCAATTTCTTTTCCAATTCAGATTTAAACCGATTATGTCTTTGCTTGGCTTTAGTTGCATTTAACTTGTCAAGTATTTTACCGTTTTTGTCAAGTTCTGTAACAATAGATTTTCTAATCTCTTTTAAAACCTTTTTTATGTTTTTTATATCAGATTTCACTTTATCTATGTCATTGGCTTCAATGTCTGCTTTGAGCTTCTCATACAGTTTATATATTTCATCTGTGAAACAGCCAAGTTTTGTTCTGGTTTTTGGAATTTCATATTTTCTCTCAAACGTCGTTGTTTTAAAAGTACTCTCAACTTGTTTTGCCTGTTTTGCTAAAGCAAACTGTTGAGTTGGAAGTATAAAGTTAAATATAAATGCAACTAATAATACAATAGCAATCAGTCTTGATAATTTACTGCGCACCATTCCAAAACCATCCTCCCTACACATCTTTATTTTTCTTTGATTTTAGTTCGCTAAAAGCAGATATATCCCAGACCTCACTCAAGGTTCTAGCATCTCAATATCACGTGCTGTTGGTGTTGCTTCAAAATGCGAGCATGTTATTTTAATACTCTTGGCATAAATTCTTCCTGTTAATTTGAATTTATTCACATTTATATATACCGTCCCATTAGGAGCATATATAATTCCTTTTAATTCTACTTCTGAAGCATGTATGTTTATATCCCCATTTTCTGAACAAATAACAATTCCATTCTCACAGCTGCTTTTTACACTTCTTAAATTAAATGAAATATTGTTCTTAGATATCAAATAACCGCCAATTGTAAGATCATTCCCATTCACTTCAATACAACTTTCACTTATGACGTTTCCTGGTATATTGATTCCATTTCCATAATCAATAATCCTCATCTCATTTACGGTGGTTGCACTTTGTTGAGCTTTACTTCTAATTTCTTCTACTACGTTAGGTATATCTACATCAGGAGCATTACTTAGCACATTACATATGTTTGTTGTCTGGAACCATGTGTTTATTACACCAACACTTGAACAGGTGCCGTTTATATTCAACGTTGTCCCAGCAGATTGAATATTGCTATTGCTATGAACATCTCCATTTACACAGCCTTCATAAACATAAATCTCCAATGGATTTACACTGCTCGACGAAAATAAGGTATAACCAAATGCTGGACTTGATAATTTCTCTGAACCTTTTACAAGTATATAATCACTGTCTAATGTTACTTTTTCTGTATCATAAACAACATCAAGAATTACTAAATATGTTCCTCTTTTTAATGGAGCATGTTTCCATGTATTACTAATATATACACTTTGACCAACTCCTATATTTATATTGTTTTCTGTTAATGTATCAACCATCTCCATACTTACAGGATTAATAATTTTTACTTGCGAAGTAATAGCACCAATTTCTGTATTCCCTGTATTTGTAAGAACATAGTCGAATATAACATCATCTGTTGAGCGTATAACTCTTGGTTTGACTTCAAGCTCTCCTCTTAGCCCTTTATAAGTACTTCCGATAATTCTGAACATTGTGGTAGTTTTTGCGATTACTTCATTGCCTTTGTATACCTCTGAAACAACCGTGTAATCTCCTAAACTACTCTTTGAAGTATTCCACGAACTTTTTATAGTTTTTGTCTCACCCTGAAGTATTTCCTCAATATTAGTAACTTTACTCCATACTTCTTCACCATTTAAATTAATAATTTTTGTCTTTACAGTAAGCCCCTTTTCAATACTGTTTGTACTGCCATTTTTGATTGTTTCAGTTATGTTCACATCTTCATCAGCACAATATTCCACTTTATCAGTAACCACTCTGTTATAAATTTCCCCATCAGGTTTGATAACAAAATTGCATTCATTGACAGCAGCTATAACATTTTCTTTTTTCCAAGTAGCTCTTACAATATAATAACCAGCTAATGTTGTTCCTGTTTCCCATTTGCATAATATGTTTTTCTTCTCACCCTCATACAGCTCAACTGGTATGTCATTAACAACATTTGCAACCAAATTTTTATTCCTATCTAAAATATCTACTCTCAATTTCCACTGTGTCTTTAAATTGCTGCTATTTTCACCATATATACTTATATTTACAGTTTCTCCTCTTTCATATTCATATTTGTCAGTAAATAGGTCAGTTTTCAAACTGTTTGTACCAACAACAGTTACATTAACAAAATCCGGTTCTGATTCAACTTTCCCATCATTTACTACAAGCATTATTTTAGTAGTTCCCTCAGGTAGAATAATCTCTGGCTGGTTCCCCTCTGCCTGGCCTCCGTCCCATATCCATTTGTATGTTAAATTGTCGCCATCTGGATCGTATGAACCTGTCCCATCTAACAGCACTTTGGCTTTTCCATCTGGCCCTGCTTGAACTGTTATATCATCACCTGCATCTGCTATTGGTGCTCTATTATAACTGTTAATTGATATATCTTCTAATATCGGTGTTTCTAAATTAGAAGTTTTTAATTTTACTTCTACTTGAACAAACCTGCCAATTAAGTCTTTAATTTCGACATTATTTTGAACCTGGATGTAAGGTTTGGATTCTAACTCTTCTAAAGTATTAGCAGCTTTCGCACTTACAGTAATATCTGTTCCTGCAGGCTTTTTCTCATGCCAACTGATACTCTTCCATCTACAATTTTCCTCTCCTTCATCATGAATCACTGTCCATGTCCCCTCATGTGCAGTAATATTTTTAAGATGAAAGCCTGTCATATCACTATACGTATATGGACTAGCACCAACAGGGTAAAAACCAACGATTGTTCCATCGGTTTTAATCTTTGCTGCGTTACTTGTCGAATAATTAACTGCCCATACATATCCCTCTCCGTCTACTCCAACACCAATAGGGCCTTGTCCGTTGGGGTAAAGTTTTACAGACATCAAGAATTTCCCATCCGGTGAAAATTTGTTTAATACATGATTACCAGAATATGCTGCCCAAATATTACCCTCATTATCAACTGCCACTCCTCTTCCATATGAACCATCTCCATAATGGATCGAATACTGCTCGGTAACTGGATCAAATCTTATAATTCCCCCTGAAGAAGTAAATGAAGGTGACCATACAATCCCTTTCTTATCTACTACAATTCCGTAAGTTGTTCCACCAACAGAATAACTCTTCACATAGGTATTGTTATTAGTATCAATTTTCATAATTGCAGAACCTAGTGTAGCTGCCCATAAAATACCATTAGAATCGATTGTCGCACCATAAGGTCCATATGGAACATTTATTTCAATTCCTGTTTTTGTTCCGTCCGAATTTAACACAACAAATTTCCGCTCATTATATAATCCAACCCACACTCTGTCTTCTTTGTCTATTGCAACAGCTCTTGGTATACTATTTGAACTACCAACTTGAACAACTGCCAAAACCGCTTCATCTTCTCCCCATGGCAAAATTTCATTTGAGTCAATCCTACCATTATTGTTTACATCATATGACGTATCTATTTTTCCATTTTTATTTTTATCAATTCCACCCGATAAAGCTATCTTTACAACCGTTCCATTACCTCTGTTTGCTACCCAACAGTTTCCTTCTTTATCAATTGCTGTTCTTGATGGACTTGTAGAACTATCTGGACCTGTTCTATATCTTGCTATTTCTTGCCCTGTCCTTGTATCAATTTTGGATAAAGTTCCCTCACCCGCATTAGCAATCCAAATATATGGAAATACTTCAGCAGATTTATTAAGCTGGAGCTGATCATGAACTTCTTCATGATTGACTCCTCTCATAATACCTCTATCAAAATCCTCATCTGATGTGAAAACGGAACTAAGCTGCTTTAATACTTTAAATTTGTAATATCTCTTTATAATTTCTTTTTCTTTGTAATACAGAGTGACTGTAATGTTATATTCTCCTTCATTCTTTGTATTTGGTTCAAAAGCACCTATTTCAATTTGATTTAAACCATTTTGTAATCTCGACATCATCTCTTTATTAAAAATAATGTTATGGTTATAGTCGTAAACATTTGCTCTAACTGTAATTTCATCTTTTATGTTAACATCTGCATCTAAATTGATACGCAATTTTGGTGTTATTCTGCTATACAACCTTGCAACTCCAGGTATTACTTCTATAAATGCGCTTTTAATTTTTATAAAAGGCTCAACATTGAAATTTTTCACTAATGATGCAATAACTTCACCATTTTTATTTTTTAACACAACTTCTGCACTATAGATACCTTCTTCATTTACATCTGAAAACCAAAAATACCTTCCCAAGCTATCTTTTGGAATAAATATCTTCTCATGTTCCGGATTAATTATTGCCACCTCAACTTCAATATCCTTCCCCTGGTAAATCGGAAGCACTTCTACAAACTCTTTTGCTTTTACTTGTTTAGTTTCTCTCCCATTAACTAGAATTTTTACATCTCTTAATTCTACTTTTTGTTCGTCAATATAACTTTGCAAAACATCTAACGCAATTGTTGTTATATACGCATCATTCTCCCAACTTCCATTGGGCTGTTGAAGCAAAGCTATCTTTTCAGGAATGTTCTTAACTTCTTCCCATCTATCCTTATATAATGCTTTGTATACAAAAGTAGATAGATATACTGTAGTATCTGGATCACCCCACAAGCCGTTTTCGTTCTTTTGAGTTAACAACCATTGAGCAGATTTATCCAATACGTCAGCAATATCAACATGATATATTTCTTTGTACTTCACTAATACCATCCTTGCTAATGCTGTTGCATAAATACGACCTTCTGTATTTTCTATAAACCCCCAGCTTCCATCTGCATTCTGCGCTGAAATCAAATAACTGACTCCACGTTGAATTTCGTGGTCGTGTCCTTCAATTTCAATTAAACTGTCAAGCACTAAGCATGTATCTAAAATGTCACTTTCGTATTCATTGGTTATTCCCCAGCCACCATCAGAATTTTGGAGTTCCACTATTTTTGAAATTAATTGTTTTCTTTTTTCTTCTGATATGCAAGGTAACACCCTTGCTATTAAGTCTACATTATCTGTCTCTTGTAAATTTAACCATTCTGATGCTTTAGCTATAATTTCCTCAGTTCCCTTGTATTTTTTTAGAGTTTTCACAATGTTTGAAGCTGTTATTATCTGCTGAATATAATCATCTCCCCAGTTCATGCCTTGTGCTAACCATCGAACTGCTTTGTTTATGCTTTCGTTCATGTCAACCTGTGTTGATTCTGCTGCCAAAGGTAACAATGGATTTGACAGCAGTAAAAAGAAAAATGATAAAAACAGTAATATTGATAAAATTCGATTTGCATATATGTTTCTCAAGCTCATTCCTATCATAGCTCCTTTCTAAATATAATTTGTTTTTTCTAAAATGTAAATTGAATTCAATTATGTTATTGTCTTCTTCAGAATATGTTACTATTTTATAAAATCATATTCATTTTTTTCAACAACAATGTTTCGACACATTTCTACATAATTAGACATTTTAGTTCATATTGTCTCAGGCAGTAATCTTTCTTGGCTATTTAACTGCAAAATAAAAAAACAGAAGAACTACTTTAAATTCTGAAATGGCAATTTCGTAATTATTATGTTAAATAATTTTTTTATTCTAACGTGGGGATTGCTAATTATAGAACAGAAATGAAACCTCGTTTATTAGGTAAATGATTTGCATATTTTCTTGATATAGCAATGCTATGTAATTATTTATACTAACTGAGAAAGGATAAAAAAACGTTTTTGATAAAAGTTGCCTAACAAAAGACAAAGCAGATCTAAAAGGAGTTGAAAAAGGACACTAAGGTTTAGAAATTGAGCATTTGCTTTTTGACATTTAAGCGAACTGTTAAATTATTAACAATTATAATTAAAAAACAAAAAATCCGGCAGCCACCTACTTTCCCGTGCCGTCTCCAGCACAGTATCATCGGCGTTGCGAGGCTTAACTTCCGTGTTCGGAATGGGAACGGGTGTTTCCCTCGCTCTTTCGCCACCGGATTTGTTTACTCTATTCATTTTTTCAGCAGCCTCGCAAGTGAATAGGGTAAGACTGGTTTTTTTCGGTCAAGCTCCTCGGGTCATTAGTACCGCCTTGCTCAACGCCTCACAGCGCTTACACATGCGGCCTATCTACCTGGTAGTCTCCCAGGACCCTTACCACCCTCTTTGGGTGTGGGGTATCTCATCTTGGGGTGGGCTTCACGCTTAGATGCTTTCAGCGTTTATCCCATCCGGACTTGGCTTCCCAGCCGTGCCCCTGGCGGAACAACTGGTAAACCAGCGGTCCGTCCAACCCGGTCCTCTCGTACTAGGGTCAGCTCCCCTCAAATACCCTGCGCCCGCGGCGGATAAGGACCGAACTGTCTCACGACGTTCTGAACCCAGCTCACGTACCGCTTTAATGGGCGAACAGCCCAACCCTTGGGACCTACTTCAGCCCCAGGATGCGATGAGCCGACATCGAGGTGCCAAACCTCCCCGTCGATGTGGACTCTCGGGGGAGATCAGCCTGTTATCCCCGGGGTAACTTTTATCCGTTGAGCGACGGCTCTCCCACTCGAAAACCGCCGGATCACTAAGCCCGACTTTCGTCCCTGCTCGACCTGTCGGTCTCACAGTCAAGCCACCTTACCGCCTTTGCACTCCTACCGCACGATTTCCATCCGTGCTGAGGTGACCTTTGGGCGCCTCCGTTACCTTTTAGGAGGCGACCGCCCCAGTCAAACTGCCCACCTGACAGTGTCCCATCACTCGGTTCAGAGTGTCTGGTTAGTGCCCCAGTGCACCCAGAGTGGTATCCCACCGACGGCTCCATGGAAGCTGGCGCCCCCACTTCTCTGCCTCCCACCTATCCTGTACAGGGCACACCAAAACACAGTGCCAGGCTGCAGTAAAGCTCCACGGGGTCTTTCTGTCCAACCGCGGGTAACCAGCGTCTTCACTGGTACCACAATTTCGCCGGGCACACCGCCAAGACAGCGCCCAAGTCGTTACGCCATTCGTGCGGGTCGGAACTTACCCGACAAGGAATTTCGCTACCTTAGGACCGTTATAGTTACGGCCGCCGTTCACTGGGGCTTCGGTTCGGAGCTTTCCACCCCTCCCCTTAACCTTCCAGCACCGGGCAGGCGTCAGCCCCTATACCTCGCCTTTCGGCTTCGCAGAGACCTGTGTTTTTGATAAACAGTCGCTTGGGCCTATTCCCTGCGACCCTGAGCTCTTCACCCAGGGCACCCCTTCTCCCGAAGTTACGGGGTCAGTTTGCCGAGTTCCTTAGCGGTGCTTCACCCGTCCGTCTGTGGATTCTCTCCTCGCCCACCTGTGTCGGTTTCCAGTACGGGCACCTGCCTTCGCCTACGCGACGCTTTTCTTGGCAGTGTGAAGCGCGGCACTTCGCCTACTATAAATTCGGCTCCCCATCACGGCTCACGGTTGTATGGGCGTGCGGATTTGCCTACACACCCCCGCTCGCCGCTTGGCCGGGGTCAACCAACGCCCCGGTTGCCTGCTCCTCCTGCGTCCCGCCCCGTAGGTTAACCTCCGGCAGGTGGCTCAGGAATATCAACCTGATACCCATCAGCTACGCCTTTCGGCCTCGCCTTAGGCCCCGGCTAACTCTGGGCGGATTCGCCTTCCCCAGAAAACCTTGGGCTTCCGACGGGCAGGCTTCCCACCTGCCTCGCGCTACTTATTCCGGCATTCTCACTTCTGCCTCGTCCACCC